>CAXTDA010000022.1:0-20004 GCA_964242935.1 uncultured Burkholderiaceae bacterium
GGCCCAACTAAGGCGTTCGCCACAGCGTCAAGACGTGTTCGCTGGACGCTTACAAGGCAACGGCGCGGGTGTCACCATCGACATTCACGAGGAAGCTTCCATCCAGTTTCACTACGTCGACCGGTACGCGGCGAAGGTACGAGAGCGACGAATAACCGATCCCGAACTCGTCGATCGCTATCTGTACTCCGACGCTTTGCAGTTCCTCGAGCACGGCGAGTGCAGGCCCGTCGCGCAGCGTCCCTTCGGTGACCTCGAGGCACAACGTCGCCGGCGCATGGTTTTCGGCCTGCAGCAGCGACTGGAGCCGTGCACCAAAACCTCTGTCGGAAAGCTCCTGCCTGGACACGTTCACCGAGATAGACAGTGAACGATGCAGCGCCTGCTGCAGTTGTCGTCCGGCGCGAACCGCGCGCTCGAGAATCCAATTGCCCAGTGGAATCATCAGGCCGAGCCGCTCAGCGAGCGGTATGACCTGTTCGGGCTTCATCCAGCCTTGGCGCGGGTGGTGCCAGCGAAGTAATGCCTCGAAAGCGACCAGGGTGTTCCCTTCCGAGCCGAGCGAATACACAGGTTGGTAGAAAAGCACTAGCTGCCCGTCGCTGTGGAGCGCATTCCGGAAGTCACGTTCGAGTTCGAACTCACGCGCCGTCCGGTCGTACATCGCGATGTCGAAAGATGTCGCGCGGTTCCCACCCTCCTGTTTGGATGCGTACATCGCCATGTCGGCTGCCTGGATCAGATCGAAGCGGCCGCATTGCCCCAGGTGAGCGATGCCGATGCTCGTGGCAACGGAGCAGGTCTTGCCGGCCACATCGAACGGAGCTGCGATCGTTCGCCGGATCGCTTCGGCGATCCGCACGGCCTCGGTCGGTTCCATCCGACCCAGAACGACGAACTCGTCCCCGCCGAGTCGGGCGGCCGTGTGATCAGCCCCGATGACTTCGCTGATGCGTCTGGCGACCTCGACCAACAACGCGTCGCCCGCGGCGTGACCGAGCGTATCGTTGACGGCCTTGAACAGGTCGAGATCAAAGAAGAGTAGCGAGACCGACGCCGTCATCTCGTTTCGCATCTCGGCAAGTCGTTCGTTCAGGAGGCTGCGATTCGGCAGACCGGTCAGCGAATCGTAGTGACGCAGGCGCGCAAGTTCCGCCTTCGCCCGCCGTCCCACTTCCGATGTGAGCGCGAACCCAAGTTCGCGGGCCAGCGCCAGATCGACCTCGGACCACGTCCGCGCATGGCCGCTCACCGTTTCGCTCCATGCCGCAAAGGAGGTTCGAGGCGACATCCTGCTCGCATCCGGATGGTTGGCGTCGGACGGGTTTCCGCCCCACTTCACGGTCCGTTTGAACTCAGGACGGAACCAGAGAATCGCGTCGCCGATGTCGTTGCGTCGGGACAGGAACAAGGCACCGCTGCCGGCCTCTGCGCAAGCGCTGAGTTCCGGGTACCGGAGAGCCAGATCGTCGCAAGCCAGGAACCCGCCCTCGGCGCGCGGCTCGAGCAGTGCCAACGCCTGGCGGGCCGATTCCAGCGGCGGGATCGAGCCGAGCACCGCGAACTCGCCTTCAAACTTCACGATGGCGCCCGAGGCGTCGACGACGTCGAGAAATTCGGACTCCGCCGCGCCGATCGCGTCGAGCAACGGAATCGGCGCGGATAACTTGCGAGTCAGCGAACGGAGAACGATATCCCGCTCGAGCCGCTGCGCATTGGTTTCGCCCGCGCCGAGCGTTTGAAGGAGCAGCGACACGATCTGGCCCACGATGTCGGCCACCGCTCGATGCCCGGGGCCAGTCGTCCGAGGCGTCTCGTGGTGACAGACGAGCATCCCCAAAAGGGCGCCGCGGTCGGGAAGTCCGATCGTCAGGCTCGCCGCCGTTCCCATGTTTCGCATGTACTCGCAATGAACCGGCGAGACGCTACGCAGCCCGCTCATCGTTAGGTCGAGCGGAGGGTGGGCGCGAGACGTCTCGACGATCAACGCGACCGCTGTATAACGCGAGTCGACTATCGCGCCGACGCGTTTCCGGGTGTACAAGAGCCGCGCCTGCGGCGGGATATCGGATGCCGGATATCGCAGCCCGAGGTACGGTTCGAGGCGGGGCTCCCGAACCTCGGCGATCACTTCCCCATGTCCGTCCTCGGCAAAGCGATAGGCCATGACGCGGTCATAGCCGAGAATGCGCTTCAGCCCGCTCACCGCGAGCTCGCACAACTCGGTGCGATCGGCCGCTTCCCGCATCGGCTCCACGACGGACTGCGCCATGCCGATCAGCGAGTCCTGCCCCAACTTGTTGCGGATCGGCTCAATGTCGACACACAGATAGTCGCCGGACCGGAAGGCGTTCAGCTGCAGAGGCGAGCCGTCGCGGGCCTGGGCCGCGATGGTCTCGGTCGTCACCGGCGAGCCTCGGCACGCGTCGACGATCGACTGGCCGACCTCGTCGCCGAACAGGATCGACACAGGCCGGCCGAGCACCGCCGCCGCGGCGAAGCCGACATGGATCTCGAGATTGGCGCTCGCATGCGAGATGACCTCGTCGCGGACAAGCACGGCGACCAAGGCGCCATGCGGCTGGATCGCGCCGGGGATGTGAATCGGTTCGCTGTCGCAGTCGAAGATGACCGACTGCGTCGTAGCTACTTGGCCGGTCTGCACGGTCATCGCGAACGACTCCGTTCGTCGCAGAACGGGAAGAACCACTGCTGAAATGCTGCAAACGTTCCAGTCGCGCCACTCATGACGTCGCGCCGGAGGTTCGGATATCGACTTCCGAGCTCGTCGAGGTATTTGCGACAGGCGAGCCAGTCGCAACCTGCCGACGCACCGCCCCCCTCCAGGAACCGAGTCGCAGTGCCGAGTTCGTCCCGTAGACTCGGGTCAAGGCCACGAAGGATGTGACGGCCCCCGAGGGTCGCACCCATCAGCACATATCGCGACCCTGCGACGTGAGCGAATGTCGGCAGAAGCGGAAGCAGACTCGCCGGCGCTCGCGGCGGACCTGACGGGTCGATTTCGAGCGTTCGCACGTCATCGATCAGTCGAGGCGAATGAAGAGCCGGCGTGCCCGGGTCACAATTGTCGGGATGAGCGACGGTCGCAAGCGCCGCTTCGAGAGGTTCGTAGAATCCGAGAAACCGGCTCAACCATTTCCCGTAGTCCTGCCGGTCGCGAATTGAAGTGGGAAGGTCGAGCAGGTCCTCAATCTGGGCATGGAGCGAGGCGGTCGCCACTTTCAGCAACACCGACAATGGCTCGGTCGCAGCCGAAGGCGGCGGACGGACCAATGAAAGTTCACACGGGGGTTGATCAACTGCGCATGTGTTCACCGTTGGGCAGAAACGAGGCGACGCCGGCAAAGCTGCTCCCCGTCCTTGATCTCGGTCATTCATCGAGTGTTTGCGGGGTTTATCGCTTTAGCGCGATTAAAGACACCCCGATCCCTTGTTCAGCATACTCGAAATCTGCAGTCGATCGGAGAGAGAGCTGGACGATGATGGTCCACCCGTGGCACTTGCGCGCTTTTGCGCCGTTTCTTAAGGAGCGCAAGTCAAGGATATGGGCCAACCGATTGCTGAAGAGATGACTTTCGGAGGCAAGAACGCAATGAAAGCCAATCGGACGCTTGTCGATTTGACGCGATTGCAAAGGGAAGTGGTAACCGTAATCGCGGCGGCACCGTGTCAAATCACTGGAACTATCGCTTCGGTGGAAGCATGCCCCCCGATCGCTGGCGTCAGTGCAGGAAGTCCACCTTAACGAACTCGACGCGATCCAAGCCCCCTTGCCTCGCTCCAAGTGTTCGAACGGCAAAATGCCTGCGATCGAGGCGGCCTTCAAGCGTCCGGATAGCGGCGCCCCAATTGCTCTCCCCACCGCCTTAAGCAGGTCCGGCACCCGCTGCGCCAAGGTCGTGCCCCCGCCGTGTCACAGCGTCAGGGGTCGCAAAACCCGTCTTGCGTCTGGGCGCAGCGAAGACCGCAGTGTTCTGACACCGGGCAGGTGCTCTCCGACCGCCACCTGCAGGTTCTAGTTTCGCCCATGCCGGCTAGCGCAGACGGCACGCCCACGCGGGCATGGCGCGTAACGGAACATCCAGCACTGCCCATAGGGTTCTCGCGCGGCAACAAGCGCAGCGACCGCGCGACTGCGGCAAACACGGCCGTCTCAAGTCGATACACCGCCTCATGCGTCGCCGCTTGTCGACCAACCGCAAAGCCGCGAGGAATCTCGCCTCGGACCATCAACAGTCACTTCGCAGGTATAGCATGTTCGTCTTAGTCATCCGCAGCCCGTTAGGCTGGAGCAACGAAAGGCATCCACCGCTGTTTCTCGCCTAGCGGCGTGCGGGCGCTGTAGCTCGACTCCAGCACTAGTCTAGACTTGCTTGCTCACGCAGCGATGCGCCCACGTCGGCTGTGACGCATCCAACTAGCGCTATTGCGTTCGCCAAACAAACTTCGCTAACTCCGAATTGATCCATCCAGTACCGCACCTCACTCGGATCAGCGAGACAGACCCGATCTGGGTCGTCGGGGCCGTGGTTGACCATCGCGCACTGCGTTCGGGCCGGCAAGACGACGGTTTCTTCTTCATAAGAATCACACATGCTGCTTCCACAAACGCTGAGACCTTGTCATCTTTGGGCTTGGCTCAACCACGGTCTGTGCGCTATCGAACATGGCGCGATCAGATCGGAGGTTTACCACCACGCCTCTTGGACCCGGCAGACCAAGGCACTGACGAGGAGGACACCGCGATGACCGAATGCCGGCCCATTGCAACCCGGCTCTATATTCTCGATGGTCACGTGCCGATCATGACCGACGACGGGAGAGAATGGGCCAAGCGGTACAACATCGCCAACCGGCGGGTCGCTGAAGCCAAGTTCGGTAAGGTTATGGTCAGCACCGTGTTTCTGGGGCGCGACGCCAATTGCCTCGCCGGCGGCCCTCCGCAACTGTTCGAGACCATGATCTTCGGCGGCGTCCACGACCGCTATCAGCAGCTATGCAGTACCTGGGAAGAAGCCGATGCGATGCATGCTCACTTGGTCGCGATGGTATTAAGCGGACTGAACTGATGCCATCGGCAGCAACTGCAACGGCTTGTCCCCTTCACGTCCTCGACCCACGCTCACATCCCATTCGACTATGGCGGTGCAGGTGATCGTTTATCAGAGCCACCGATGCGGGACGGGATGCCTACCGGGCAAGGACCCGAAGCGATGACGCCAGAACCACCGCTGCGTTAGCGCTGTCCAATCTCTCTCGGATCTCACTGTGCCGAATCTGGCTTCTCATGCGTCACAAGGATCTTTCGCCAGATGACCTCCGCTTTGGGATTGCAGACGCACGCCAGGCCGGCACCGCCGCAGCCTTCGTGCTCCCATGGCTGCAACGGGTGCTCCTCGCATAACCAGCGTTCGCCGAGGTTGAGGGGGCAGGCAGCCTCAGGCGATTTGGTCATGCGTTAATTCTCTGGCGCGCGGTCCAGCCCTCAGCTTTTTGCAGTGCTTGGCAAAGTGCATCCGGCATAACCAGGCGAGCAGCGCTCCCTGCCAAGTGACCGACACTACGTCCGAAAGGTGGAGCAAAGCAGCATGTGCGGTCGCTACAAGCTCGAAGAACACTGGCAGGAGTATTGCAAGACTGCGCAATTCAATTGGCAGAACCCGCCGTGGCCGACGCCCAACCCGCTGATCTTGTAGTTCACGGGATTCGTCACCGGCCCTAGCGACGCGCCGATCGGTGTGAGCTCGGCCAATGCGCAGTGGCTGCAGATATCTTAGACGGGAGCGATAAATACGTCGAAACCGGCCGATTCCGACCCTGCAGAGACACTCGCTGCCCTCGTTTGGACGCCTCAAAGCGGCCGTTCACACCGGCTCGCAGGTACTCGTCGGGCGCACACATTGGCAGTCGGTTACTGGGAGTGATCGAGACGGGTGGGGCGCCAGCCGAGGCCATGCTGTCGAGAGGTCGAGAGGCTAGGCGCGCCGTTTGCCACGCTCCTGCACTTCGGAACAATGCCTCGATGCTTGAGCCGTGCCATGACTATTGCAGGTGTTCAACAGAAGCCGGGCGCGACTGGGTCACACTGCGCGTGCTGACAAGTCCGCCATTTCGTTCCAACAGAAGGTAAATCCATGAAGATGCATCATCTGCGATCGGGCACTGGCAAGCCGCTGTTGCTCGTCCACGGGCTGGGCGGTAGCGCCGGATCCTGGTCCACCATCTGGAAACCACTGACTGCACGCCACGACGTCATTGCCGTCGACTTGCCCGGGTTCGGCGCCACGCCGCCCTTGCGCGGTGAAATTTCGATCCGCTCGCTGTGCGATGCAGTCACTTCGTTCATCGACGCGCAGGGCCTGCGCGGCGTGGACGCGGTTGGCAGTTCGATGGGCGCCCGGCTCGTGCTCGAACTGGCGCGCCGCGGCGGCGTGCTGGGGTCGGTCGTTTCCCTCGATCCCGGAGGCTTCTGGCGCGGCTGGGAGCGCCACGCCTTCTTCTCCTCGATCTGGCTCTCGATTCGCGCCGTGCGCATGTTGCAGCCGCTCATGCCGGCCATCGCCGGGAACAGGGCTGCGCGCACCCTGCTGCTCGCGCAGTTTTCCAGAAGACCTTGGGCGCTCGATCCCGCTGTCGTCCTTGAAGAAATGCGCAGCTATGCACACGCACCTGCCTTCGACGAGTTGCTGCGTCAACTGGCTTATGGCGAAGAACAAGAAGGCGCTCCCCGCGGCAGCATCGAGGCACCGCTCGTGATCGGTTGGGGACGCAAGGACAAGATCTGTTTCCCACGCCAGGCGAAGCGGGCACTGTCGCTGTTTCCAGACGCGCAAATGCACTGGTTCGAACGCTGCGGCCACTTCCCGCATTGGGATGCTCCCCATGAAACCGCGCGGCTTATTCTCAATACGTTCTCAGGGCGGGTGACTTCTTCGACGGCTGTCACGTCGGTCGTGCCCAGCGCAGTCCTCGACGCCGCTGTAGCTTCCTGAAGCATCGTCGGCCTGTAGCGTCAGTTCTCATGACGCTCGACCACGACGATGGCAGTAATGCTCAGAGACTTAAGGCAGACGCAATGGAATTGCTTCGAAGCGGTCCTTGCGAGCAGCCGCTTCTGGGCCGGAAGCGGAACTTTAAAACCGCGTAGGTACCGCAATGTTGTTCAGGCCCTCGGTAGTTCCTCACTTCGACGATTCGGGCTACCGGAGAAGATCGTTATCGACCCTCATTGGGCGTGGTGGTAGCGCTTGCTTGGACGACATCGTCGTTGGCGCGATGGAGCGTTCATGACCTTTCCCACGATCGTGTCGAGTGCTTCATGTCAACGGACATGCACCCACAGGCTGATGCACTCAAACTCCGCGTGATAGACGGTTCCTGCGGTCATTACCAGCCATACGGCTTGGTACGTCTTGACGCCGCGGTGGAGACCATAGACCATACTGACATGCATCCAGTGGCCCCCCTCGACACGATCTCGGCCTGCACCGAGGTCGTCACCCGAATACCTGCCCTCACATCGCCTGATGTGACTACGCGGGTATAGCTCAACGGTAGAGCAGCCTCCCTTATAAGGGGTCGACCCGGGTTCGAATCCCGGTGCCCGTACCACGCGAACGGCTGCCGTTCGCACGGCCACCGGAGATCCCCATGAGGACACGCCTCAACCGATCGCTCAGTTCGGTCAAATCACTCGCTGCCTGCTTCTTGCCGTTGCGCGCTCGTCACACGAGCGCCTACGACTTCACCTGCCGGCACTGCGGCGAGCTTCTGCAGCTGGAAAGGGAAGTCTTTTCTCTGATGGATGGCCTTGTCAAAGCCCTGAACGCAGAGGCTGGCAAGACCGACGTCGACCTAGACAAGACCATGTCGGTCAGAGACTTCTTCGCAGAAGTCGATGAGCTGCGCGCTGCTCGGAGAACGACCCCATGACGATCCGCATCCATCGCATCGAGCGTCGCGAGTTCGAAGACCACTATTCGTGGCACCTGAACTTCAAGGGCATCAACGGCGAAGGCTTGTACGGCGAACTGGCCACCGGCGTCGACGGTCATGGCCTGTTCCTCAGGTCGACCGACACGCGTTGGACGGAGTTGCTGACGTCCGGTCGTTTCGAAGCGCACCCGGACCTTTCCGCCGAGCAGGTCGCGCATCGCGTAGCTGCGTGTCTGGTCTGCATCGGGTGGGGTCCGGAGTTCTACGACGATCGCGACTCGATCACCCATGGTCGTTCTGTCACTGCAACGGTCAGGACGACGCGGCTGCTCGGACCGGCAAAGTTCTGATGTCTCCCGAACTTGAAGCTGAGCTGTGCGAGCGATATCCGGCAATCTTCGTGAAAGGGTTTTTATCGACGCCCAAGACCGCGATGGGCCGCGGTTTTGGCTGCGAGGACGGCTGGTTCGACCTGATCGACAGCCTTTGCGCAAAGCTCCAGGCTGCCGTCGACGCTGGAGAAATCCGCCAGCCGGTTGCCGATCAGGTGAAGCAGAAGTTCGGCGAGCTACGCTTCTTTGCTTGGCCGAAGGTCCCGCTTACCGAATCCCTGATCGACGCCGCTCGCGAGCAGTCGGCCCTCACGTGCGAGATCTGCGGGGAGCCGGGCGTCCTGCGCTGGCAGAACGGTGTCCAGGCGATCTGTGACGTGCACGCGTTGCCTGGCAGCCGCATCGTCACAGCGGAGAGAAGCAGCGATGATGGAGATCGAAGTGCTCATCCAATGAGCGACCAACGGTCAGCAGCCGTCGCCCGCCTGGTCGTCCAGGTAACGACGATGGTTCGGCAATCCGGCTCCGCGGCAGGCTTCAATCCAGTCGCCTGGGTCCATCAATGGATCCAGAACCCCGTTCCCGCGCTCGGCAATCGCAAACCGGGCGAGCTGCTGGATACCGCGGACGGCGAGCAACTCGTCGCCGACGTCCTCGCCCGCATGCAGAGTGGCGCGTACTCGTGACCTCATGCCCAACATCCTCTTTTTCGGCGACAACCACGGTCACTTCCGACACATTCTCGACGCGGTCGAGCGTGAGAAGCCCGACGCCATCGTCCTGCTCGGCGACGTCCAGGCGCAGCAGCCGCTCGAGGTCGAACTTGCGCCGATCGTTGGCAAGACCGCGATCCGCTTCATCCACGGCAACCACGATACCGATAGCGACTTTGACTTCCGCAACCTGTTCGAGTCGAAGCTCGCCCATGCGAACCTAGATGGCCGGGTTGAGACGATCGCCGGCGTGCGGATCGCCGGGCTTGGCGGCATCTTCCGCGGCAAGATCTGGTCGCCGCCGGAGCAACCGAAGTTCGACAGCTACGCGGAGTGGCTGCTGTCCACCAAACTTCGCCATGGCGAGATCGATGTCGTTCGTGAGACTCAGGCGCGGACGCACCACTCGACGATCTTCTGGGACACCTACAGCCGGCTTTGGGACCAGACGGCGGATGTCCTGGTGACGCACGAAGCTCCTTCGGTCCACCCGCATGGCTTCACGGCAATCGACGACTTGGCGAAGGCGATGGGCGTGCAGGCGACCTTTCACGGCCACCATCATGATTCGCTCGACTATCAAGCCGAGTGGGATCGCCTCGGCTTCAGAGCCTACGGCGTCGGCTTCTGCGGGATCACGAATTTGTACGGTGGGATTGTGCGGCTTGGGGACTTCGATGAAGCGCGGGCCCCTCGCGACCGGCCCGCAAATCCTTGATGAAGATCCAGCTCGACTCGGATCTGCACCTCGAATACCTGGCGAAACGGTTCCCAGGCGAACGTCTCATCACGCCTCACCCGGACGCCGACGTGCTGGTGCTGGCTGGCGACATTGCATCGGGCACGGACGCGATCGTGCTGTTTCGTGACTGGCCGGTCCCCGTGATCTACGTCATCGGCAACCGCACCTGTACGGTCACGGCTTCGATGACCTCGTGGCTCGCCTCCGCCTTGCAGCGGAAGGCACAAACATCCGCTACCTGGAGCGCGATACCGTCGAGCTTGGCGGCATTCGATTTCTCGGCTGCTGCCTGTGGACCGACTACGAACTGAATCTGGCACCCGGCACATCCAAGACGCGCGCATTGCAAGTCGCCTCATACGAAATCTACGATCACACAGCATCCGGCGACAAGGCAAACGCTTCTCGCCCAGCATGGCTCTTGAGGAACGCCGGCTCGCCCGCGCCTGGCTTGAGAACGAGCTCGACGCGGCACGGCTGGGGCCAACGGTCGTGGTGACGCACCACGGCGTGCATACGGCTTCAGTCCATCCAAGATATGCGAGCGATATTACGAGAGCGACCTGAGTGACCTTCTGCAACGTGCCGCTCTCCGGCTGCATTGCCATGTGCATGACAGCTTCGACTACCGGGTCGGTCGAGCTCGCGTCGTCATTAATCCGCGCGGATATGCGCTCGGTAACCAGGTGATCCATCGTGTCAGAGATCTCATTTCGAGAACCCGGCGTTCGATCCAGCGCTCTTGGTCGAACTGCCCATCGGATGAGCGACGAACGGTCAGCAGCCGTCGCCCCCTGGTTGTCGAAGTCACGACGATGGTTCGGCAATCCGGCTCCGCCGTAGGCCCGATCCGGTTGCCCGGGTCCAGCATTGGATCGAGGATCCTATCCCCGCGCTCGGCGGGCACAGCCTGTCGAGCTTCTGGACACCGCGGAGGGCGAGCAACTCGTGGCCGACGTCCTCGCCCCGCATGGAGAGCGCGTATTCGTGACGGCATGCGCGACATCTTTTCTTGACGATGACGGCACCTTAGAGCGCCGCTAAGTGTTAGATCCAGTCATCTCTCTCGTGCGCGATCTCGGCCTTCTCGCGGGCCGCCTCTTCCTCGGCATGCTCTCTCCGGCCAACCACAAGTACTGCTGTCGCGGTTGCGAAGAAAATCACACTGAAGAACCCCATCAGAAATAGGACTAACGCCATTCGGAGCCCTCTTTAAAATGGTGCTGCAACGGGCATCCCATTCAGCGGAAGGTGCCAGTCCTCACAGTGGTTGGCAGCGGTTGCTTTTCGTTTGTATCGCAGACCCCGATTTGACGCGCCTTTGTTTTCGGCGCGCGGGCGAAGTCAGGATTAATTACGAGCGATACCGCTGGAGCAAGGCGGAAGCGAAGACTTCCTCGCCATTGGCCTGTCCGCTAACGACAGCTCCCACGGCATTGACACGAAGTTGCTCGCCGCTAGCGAAGACAAAGCGCAAATGGCCCGGCTCCGAGGGTGACGTCGAAGCGACCACATAGATGCGGTCGACCTCCGCTTCACGGGAACCATCTGCCAGCGGCCGTGGCGCCTTCCTCATACGGATGCTCGGCACGTGACGACAGAGCATCCGGCCAGACTCGCGGTGGAGCAGCTCGAAAAGCAAGGCAATGTCAAGCGACGCCGGCTCCAGGTAATGGTCCCAGGCGAGTCCTCCGTGCGGCGCCGCTGGAAGCAACGTCAGCTGGAAGTCGAGGACCGGCTCTCGCCGGTGCCGTTCGACCATGCGATTGATTCGCCTTTCGAGAGCCTCGGGTTCCGTAAGGGTCACGCGGTCGCCTGTGGCTGGCGCATGCCGTACGGGATGGCGGATTGCGACGGCGCTTTGGCGCCAGGCCGCCCAGCAATCCAAAACACTTCGCGCGGAAGCGGTGGCGGGTTTAGCACGACACGGCCGCGCTCACCGTCGGACAGATGATATTGATAATCCGTCCACATCTCGGTCGTCACCTCGACCAGCATTTCCTTTACATAGCGCTTGGGAATCATTGCCGTCGGCGCCAAGCCGCCGAAGGCGTTACGCATCGGCAAGACCGCCAGTCGCATTCCCGTCTGCTCGAACCACTCCGGCAGGTGCTGTTCGAACGCCAGTGCGAAGCGCGCGAAGGCATCGTCGCTTCGCCTTTCAGTCGGACACCGTCTCTCGCGTTCTTTCCTACCGTGGTGGCTATCCACGACGTCGTTAAGAAGGTCCCAGAGGGCGTCGCGGGGGCCAGCCCGTTTCGCCTTGTAGTCGAACAGGCGGATGCTCTTCACTCCTAGCACGGCGTCAAATTTCTCGACCGGAACGTCAAATTTGAGCGTCGTTGTCCGGTAGCGCACCTGCCTCTTAGAGCAATCGTTGACGATGTCGGAAATCCAGCGCCCGCCCAAGTTTCCTTGGGAGCCGTAGACGAAGTCGTCTCGGCTATGCAAGACCTGCATCAGGTTTTCATCGACGGCAACGGACGAGTCGCCTTTAGGTGCCACGTGGAGAATCTTGACCTCAACCCGCTTCTTGTTCAACGCGCTGCTCCATAAGTTTGTTAGGTACCGCCATAGCCCTAATCACGAACGCCCTGCCGAAAGCAGTCGAGGCGTCCAACGAAGCTGACTACCCCACGATATGTGTGCTTTCGGCCGTCGTCGTTCGTCCGTGGACACGATGGATTGCAACCGCGCAAAGCCGACGCTTCCAACCCTGGGCGTTTTTTGCCGGGGCTTCAAGTGCCGTGGCCTCAGACGCAGCTTACCGCAATCATCCCGGTGTGCCAACAAATCAAGAGTTACCGAGAGATGTCCGGCTCGTCGCAGTCGGCGAAGCCATACGACGCGCGAGGTCGGCGCGCGGAATTTCGCAGGAACGACTCGCCTTCCTCGCTGAGGTTGATCGCAGTCACATGGGCCGTATCGAACGCGGCGAAAACAACGTCGCCATCCTCACAATCCTCCGGATCGCCGATGCGGTCGGCATCAAGGCATCCGACGTCCTGCGTACCGCGGCGCTTTGATATGTCGTCGGCCCGAGGAGCGCGCTGAGCGCGGGTGCGAGCGCGCTTTTGCCTTCGTAAAGGGAAGAGCCTACTGAGGCGTCCAGAACTACCTTCGAACGCAAAGGCAGCCGCCCACCGAGCCGGTACCTTTGCGTCGCTGCTCACAGCCACGCCCGTCCGTCCCGAATCATGCAGACGAGGCGACGCCTGCCTCAGCGTCCGAACTCTGCACAGCCATGCCTTCAGGCGAAACATCAAAAAAGGCGTCGGCTCAAACGAGCTTTGTGCAGAGAGCTCCAGGTCTGCTACGACCTCAACCCACGCGCTACAAACGCCGCGCCTTCTTCAATGACGCGACGACTTGAAGCCCAGGAGAGCCTACGCGACAGCGATCGATGAAGCGGACAACGTCATCGGGATCAAATCTGACTTGCTGCCCCACCTTGATATGCGCCGGAACGTTCTGTGGCGCGCGGGAAATGTCGCTTCGGATGCTCGCGGGCGAGCGTTGGAGAATGGCCGCGACGTGGTCGATCGTGAGGAGGTTTTTGAGCATGGAAGGACTCGAAGGCATAGCGATGCCAACGCGTGCTCTCGCAGCGCGCTTACTAACCTCCCGCGGGAATAAGTTGGCGGACGTATCGGACGTCTATCGGCGCTGAAGTCAGCACCGCTACCGCCATGGTCGTAGCAGCGGCCGCGAAAAGTAAATACTTGCGCACCTCGATTCAGGCCGGAGATGCGCAATAGTTGGCCGTGTTGCGATCCGTCGACACCGACCGCAAACAAACTCCTAGGAAGGGCGCGGGTCTGGCCGCATACCGCTAACCGCCGGGTCGCGACCGAGGTCAAGCCGCGTTGTGCTCACGCAGTTGCCCTACCTATTGGGGGACCAACCGAAACGATTGCCATACCACCCGTTCGATCAAGGAAAGGGACCTTGATCAAACAAACTCGCGCATGGGGTGGTGGCAGCAGCACACGGACTTGCCACAAATTTGCCACACTCACGATGCCAAATGCAGCCGTAGGCTGCACAACGCTGCATCGCGTTGCACGATGCAAGTTATTGATAAATCACAAATTCTTGGTGCCGCTGGACGGAATCGAACTGTCGACCTTCGCATTACGAATGCGCTGCTCTACCGACTGAGCTACAGCGGCGTACTGCCGGAAACGCGCGATTATACGGAGAGTGCCGACTCGCGCAAACGCGCCGACTCACTCGGCGTCGGGCTGCGCCCCGGGGACCGCGCGCGCGAACGCGTCGAGCTTCATGCACGCGTCGAAGATGCGCATCACGGTCGGCATCGCCGTGAAGTCGCACCCGAAGCGCTGGCCATTGAAGATCTGCGGTACCAGCGTCAGGTCCGCGAGGCCCGGGGTCTCGCCGTGGCAGAACGTCCCGGTCATCGGCGACGCCGCGAGTTGCTGCTCGAGCGCCTGCAGGCCGATCTCGATCCAGTGCCGATACCACGCGTTCTTCGCGGCCTCGTCCACCTTCAGCACCTGCACGAGATAACGCAGCACGCGCAGGTTGTTGAGCGGATGGATCTCGCAGGCGACGCTCTGCGCGAGCGCACGGACGCGGGCGCGTCCGACCGGGTCGCGCGGCAACAGCGGCGGCTCGGGATGCAGCTCGTCGAGGTACTCGACGATCGCGAGCGACTGCGTCAGCGACGCGGGCTCGCCGGACGAGTCGTCGACCAGCACCGGCACGAGGCCGTGGGGGTTCATCGCGAGGAACTCGGCGCTCCGCTGCTCGCCGCCGTGGCGCACGAGATGGACCGGGCGGTAGTCGGCCGTCAGGCCTTTCAGGTTCAGCGCGATGCGGACGCGGAACGACGCGGAGCTGCGGAAGTAGCCGTAGAGCTGCATGCGCCAATGTCCCCGTCAGCCCGTGATCGAGCCGATGCTGCTGCCGCGTTCGGTGTTGCCGCCGAGTCCGGACGGCAACGGAAAGCGGACGTGTTCCTCGACACCGCTCAGCTTCCGCACCGAGGCGATGCCGTATTCCTTCAGCCGCGCGATCAGCTCGGTGACGAGCAGCTCGGGTGCCGACGCGCCGGCCGTGATGCCGATGCGGCGCTTGCCGGCAAGCCATGCCGGATCGAGCTGGCGCGCGTTCTCGATCATGTAGGCCTCGACGCCCATCCGGGCCCCGACCTCGCGCAAGCGGTTGCTGTTGGAGCTCGACGGGCTGCCGATCACGAGCACGAGGTCGCATTGCGGCGCCATGAACTTGACCGCGTCCTGGCGGTTCTGCGTCGCGTAGCAGATGTCGCCGCGCTTCGGCTCGAGGATCGACGGGAAGCGCCGCTTCAGCGCGCTCGTCACCTCCGCCGCGTCGTCGACCGACAACGTCGTCTGCGTGACGTAGGCGAGCCGGGCGGCGTTGCGGACCACGAGGTGCTCGACGTCGTCGACCGTCTCGACGAGATGGATGCCGTCGCCGGTCTGGCCCATCGTGCCTTCGACTTCCGGGTGCCCCTTGTGGCCGACCATGATGATCTCGCGGCCGTCGGCGCGCATCTTCGCGACCTCGACATGCACCTTCGTGACCAGCGGGCAGGTCGCGTCGAAGACCTTCAACCCGAGCTCGCCGGCCTCGGCGCGGACCGCCTGCGACACGCCGTGCGCGCTGAAGACGACGGTGCCACCGCGCGGCACGTCGTTCAGGTCCTCGATGAAGATCGCGCCGCGGGCGCGCAGGTCGTCGACGACGTGCTGGTTATGGACGATCTCGTGACGCACGTAGATCGGCGAGCCGAACTGCGCGAGCGCGCGCTCGACGATCTCGATCGCCCGGTCGACGCCCGCGCAGAAGCCGCGCGGCTGCGCCAGAAGGATCTCGGGCCGGGTGGTGCCGGCGCCCTCGGACTCGCGCCGCATCTCGATCACTGTCGTCATCAGAGTATTCCCACGATCTCGACTTCGAAACGCACCGGCTGGCCCGCCAGCGGATGGTTGAAGTCGAAGGTCGCATAGTCGTTGTCCAGCGATCGGAAAACCCCTGCATAGCGTCCACCACCCGGTGCATTGAACTCGACCACGTCCCCGGGCGAATAATCGGTCTTCTCGCTCTCGGCTTCGAGGACGTGCCGCGGCAGCTGCTGCACGAGCGACGGGTTGCGGGGGCCGAAGGCCTCGTCGGCCGGCAGTTCGAAGATTCGATGAGCGCCGAGCGCGAGGCCGACCAGCTTCTCCTCGAGCGCCGGCGACAGCTGACCCGCGCCGAGCTGCAGCGTCGCGGGCCTGGACCCGAAGGTGCTGACGACGTCGCGGTCCCCCGGCGGCCCGGGGTCGGCGACGTGCCGGGCGCCGAGCCGGAGGCGGTAGTGCAGTGTGAGGTACGAGTCGGCGCGGACCGCGGGGACCGGCGCTTCGGATGGCGACATGCGGATGGCCTGGGATTGCTGTTCCATCAGGGCCGAAGCTCGGCAGGGAGGTCCGACATTCTATCGAACGGAGAGGCTGCGCTTGTCCATCACCGATTGGCCCTCGACCGAACGACCGCGCGAGCGCCTGCTCACCCTCGGCGCGGCGGCCTTGTCGGACGCGGAGCTGCTCGCCGTCTTCCTGCGAACCGGCACGAAGGATAGCGACGTCATCGCGCTCGCGCGCGAGTGCCTGGTGGCGTTCGGCGGGTTCGCGGGGCTGTTCAAGGCGCCGTGTCGCCGCTTCTGCGCGATCGACGGCCTCGGTCCCGCCCGTTACGCGGCGCTGCAGGCCGCCCGCGAGATGACGCGGCGTTCGCTCGAACAGGTGATCGCCGAGCGGCCCTTGTTCGACTCGCCCGAAGCGGTGCGCCACTACCTGAAGCTCCAGATCGGCGCGAAGGCGCACGAGGTCTTCCTCGCGCTCTTCCTCGACGCGCAGCACCGGCTGCTGTCGACCGAGGAACTGTTCCGCGGCACGCTCGCGCAGACCAGCGTCTATCCGCGCGAGGTCGTCAAGCGCGCGCTCGAGGTCAACGCCGCCGCGGTCGTCTTCGCGCACAACCATCCGTCGGGAATCGCCGAGCCGAGCCGCGCGGACGAGATGCTGACGGGCGCGCTGCGAAGCGCGCTCGAACTGATCGACATCCGGACGCTCGACCATTTCATCGTCGCGGGCCCGCTCGTCTATTCGTTCGCCGAGCACGGCAAGCTGTGATGCACGGACGACACGCCGTCCGCACGGAAATCGAACAGCCGCATTGATATCGCAGCGTTTTCCCGCTATAGTCGCGGGCTTCGTTTTGTCCAAACAACTTCCGCTCGATGTCCGCAGGGTCGCGAGCCGCAATCTGGAGGTGCCGAACATGGCACGCGTCTGTCAAGTCACGGGAAAGAAGCCGATGTCCGGCAACAACGTTTCCCACGCGAACAACAAGACCAAGCGCCGCTTTCTGCCGAACCTGCAGAACCGCCGGTTCTTCGTCGAGAGCGAAAATCGCTGGGTCAGCCTGCGCCTGACCAACGCCGGTCTTCGCACCATCGACAAGAACGGCATCGACGAAGTGCTCGCCGATCTCCGCGCACGCGGCATCAAGCGCTGATTCGCTGAAAGGAACTCGACATGCGCGACAAGATCAAGCTGGAATCGACCGCCGGTACGGGTCATTTCTACACCACGACCAAGAACAAGAAGACGACGCCCGAGAAAATCGAGATCAAGAAATTCGATCCGGTAGCGCGCAAGCACGTGGCCTACAAGGAAACCAAGATCAAATAAAGATCCGGTAGCCGCGGTTTCTGCCTTCGAAAGGCCCGCTGAATGCGGGCCTTTCTTTTGTCGGGACGGCATGGCGAACGTCCAGATGTGAAGAAGCCCGCTCGCGCGGGCTTCTTCGACGAACCGTCGGCCCCGATCAGGCGTAACTGCGCAGGCGCAGGCTGAACTCCTGAAGCGCGCGGACACCGCTCTCCTCCGCCCGCTTGCACCAGTCCTGCAGTTGCACGAGCAACTGTTCGCTGCTCGCGCTCGACCGTTCCCAGATCGCCGCGAGCTCGGTGCGCATCTGATGCACCTTGGCGAGCATCGGGCTTTCGGCGAGCGCACCTTCGACCTTGCCGCGGTGCGCCGGCGACAGCTTCGAGACGTCCTTGTGCAGCCAGCGGCGCGCCGTCGTGACGCGCGCGAGGTCGTCGGAGCCCGCGTCGCCGCCGCCCTGCGTCTTCAGGCGCGCCACCTCGTCGCGATAGGCGAGCTTGAACGACTTCGCGAACTTCGCCATCACGTCGTAGCGATGCGCGATCACGGCTTGCAGGTTGTCGAGATCGACATGCGGTCGCGGGGTCGCGAAGCGCGGCTTCGGCGCGACCTTCTTGATCGTCGCGAGCTTCAACGCGGACAGGATGCGGATGTACGCCCAGCCGATGTCGAACTCGTACCAGCGCGACGACAGCTTCGCCGACGTCGCGAACGTGTGATGGTTGTTGTGCAGCTCCTCGCCGCCGATGAGGATGCCCCAGGGCACGATGTTGCGGCTGGCGTCGGCGCAGTCGTAGTTGCGGTAGCCCGAGAAGTGGCCGACGCCGTTGATCACCCCCGCCGCGAGAACCGGGATCCACAGCATCTGGACGGCCCACACCGTGGTGCCGAAGCCGACGCCGAACAGCAGCCAGTCGACGACCAGCATCAGCCCGACGCCGTGCCAGACGAACTTGCTGTAGACATTGCGCTCGACCCAGTCCTCGGGCGTGCCGCGGCCGTACTTCTCGAGCGTCTCGTCGTTCTCGCCTTCGGCCATGTACAGCTCGGCGCCTTCGAGCAGCACCTTCCGGATGCCCTTGACCTGCGGGCTGTGCGGATCGTCCACGGTCTCACACTTCGCGTGGTGCTTCCGATGGATCGCCGCCCATTCCTTCGTCTGCATGCCGGTCGTGGCCCAGAGCCAGAAGCGGAAGAAGTGCGCGACGACCGGGTGCAGATCCAGCGCGCGATGCGCCTGGCTGCGGTGCAGATAGATCGTCACGCCGGCGATCGTGACGTGGGTCATCACCAGCGTGGCGACGACGATCTGCCAGACCGACCAGTCGAGCAGGCCGTTGGACAGGAAATTCAGGACTTCCGGGGGAATCATCGACTCTCCGTGAGGGCGCCGTGCGGGCGCGGATACCAGCGTCCGGGCCCGCGCATGCGAGAGACCGGAAACGGCGATTATAAAGGCGCACCGTCGCGAATCCCGCCTCGGCGGCGATCGGTGGGGCGTATACGACAGTAGGACGATGGCCGGTCCGATATGAGGACCGAATGGCCGATTGCGAGACGCTCCGACCGTGAACGTCCGCGGACGTTCACGCGCCGGCGGCGGCGACCTCGTTCAGCGTGCGTGGATCGCCGGCTGCCGCATCGGAGCGGATGCGCACCTCGCGCTGCGGGAACGGCACGCGGATGCCCGCTTCGCGAAACGCGGTCCAGATCGCCCGGTTGACCTCGGAGCGCAGCCCGTCGGTGCCCGCCTCGGGGTCGGAGACGAAGTACGTCGCCTCGAGCTCGATCCCGTCGGCGCCGAACTCCTTCAGGAACACGGTGGCCGACGGGTCGGCCAGCACGCGCGGCTGCGACTGCGCCGCCTTCAGCATCAGCGCGATCGCCTGGTCGACGTCGCTGTCGTACGCGATGTGGATGCGGCTCTGCGCGTTGCCGTTCTTGTCGCCGGTGCTGAAGTTCTGCACCGCCTGGTTCAACAGGATCTCGTTCGGGACCAGCGCCTCGACGCCGTTGGCCGCGCGGACGACCGTGCAGCGGGTGCGGATCTGCGTGACGCTGCCGGTGTACTTGTCGACCGTGATGACGTCGCCGATCTGGAGGCTGCGGTCGAGCAGGATGATGAAGCCCGAGACGTAGTTGCTCGCGATCCGCTGCAATCCCAGCCCGAGGCCGACGCCGAGCGCGCCGCCGAAGACCGACAGCACCGTGATGTCGATGTCGACGAGGCGCATCGCGACCAGCACGGCGACGACGACCAGCACCGCGTTGCCGAAGCGCGCGAGGACGATGCGCGTGCTGCCGTCGAGCGTCTCGGTGCGCATCAGGCGGGCCTCGAGGATCGACCCGATGCCGAGCGCCGCGACCAGCGTCGTGCCGATCCAGAAGAACGCCGACAGCACCTGCCACACGCTGATCTTCACGTTCTTGCCGAACGTGAACGTCGCGTCCGGCCCGCTCAGCGTGTCGATCACGTCGGGCAGGAAGCCGGTGACCTGCAGCGCGACCAGCAGCCACGCGAGGATGCCGAACCAGCGCTCGGCGAGCAGCATCCCGGG
>CAXTDA010000023.1:0-19620 GCA_964242935.1 uncultured Burkholderiaceae bacterium
GCGCCCCCCCCGGCCCCCCACCCCACCAGCCCGCCGGCGCCGAGCCGGGCGCGCCGCGGCGCGGCCGACTCGACCTGCCGGAACCGCGTGTCGTCGACATCGCCGTCGCCGGGCGGCGGCACGTCGGGACCACCGGCGGCCAGTTCCCGGCCGCCGACCCGTTCGAAGATCCTCGTCCTCAACGCATCCGCGTAGGGCAGGCCGGTAAGCCGTGCGATCACGAACCCGAGAAGGATGTAGTTGGTGTTCGAGTAGCACCAGGCTTCGCCCTCGTCGAACGACGGCGT
Source organism: uncultured Burkholderiaceae bacterium (assembly GCA_964242935.1). Taxonomy (GTDB): domain Bacteria; phylum Pseudomonadota; class Gammaproteobacteria; order Burkholderiales; family Burkholderiaceae_D; genus CAHJXF01. Next base: position 288 of record CAXTDA010000023.1, read on the forward strand.
CAGATGCCGGTAGCGCGAGAAGAACGCATCGCGCGACGCGGGCACGCGGTCGACCGTCTCCCCGGTCAGATAGTCCGGCAGGCCGCTCGTGTGATGGAGCAGGCTCGCGATCGATCGGTCGGCCCAGGCCGCCGGCGCTTCCGGGAGCACCGTGGCGAGCGCGTCGTGGAGGCCGATCGTGCCGGACTGCGCGAGTTCGAGGATGGCGATCGCGGTCGCGTGCTTGCCCGACGAAGCGACACAGAACGGGGTGTGCGCGTCGATCGCGCGTCCCGTGGATTCGAGGCCGCCGGCGAAGGTCAGCGGTCCGCTGTCGGGCGCTACGACCGCTGCGGAGTAACCGGTGATTCCGAAGGTCGCCGCGAGCTCGGCGAGGCGCGACTCCAGGTCGGCGTAGCGGTTTTCCATGAACGAAAGATGACGGTGAGTAGCGTGGCGAATATCTTATCCACTTCTTCCGAGAACGGTCGGGGGCCGCTGCGAGCGCTTATGATCGAAGGCGCCCCAGCATCCCGATCGAGCCCGTGAAAATTCCCGCAACGACTCCCGTGCCGCCACGCCGAGCGGCTCCCCAAACCCGGTCGGCCCCGAAGGTCGCGAAGCCGGTCCGCCAGTCGAAGAGGCCGGTGCCCACTCCGGCCGCCGCGCCGCGGGCCGCCGCTGCCGATGCGTCGAGTGGGGTCGGGGCCCGCCTGCAATACCTGCGCGAAGCCTACGGCCTGTCGATGCGCGAGCTCGCGCGCCGCTCGGGGCTCAATCACGGGACCGTCAGCTGCATCGAGAAGGAGTCGATCAGCCCGTCGGTCGGGTCGCTGCGGAAGATCCTCGACAGCTTCCCGATCACGCTGTCCGACTTCTTCGCGCTCGACCCCGATGCCGAGAACCAGGTGTTCTTCGCGCGCGAAGAACTGCTGGAAGTCGGCGGCAACGGCGTGTCCTTGAAGCAGGTCGGTCGCAACCTCAAGGACAGGCCGCTGCAGATCCTCTTCGAGCACTACGTGCCCGGTGGCGAGACCGCCGCGGCGCCCTACAGCCACTCCGGCGAGGAGGGCGGGGTGGTGATCCGGGGCCGCATCGAGCTCACGGTCGGCAACCAGACCCGCGTCCTCGGTCCAGGCGACGCGTACCTGTTCCCCAGTCGACTGCCGCATCGCTTCCGCAATGCCGACGACGAGGAATGCGTGATCGTCAGCGCGAACACACCGCCGCTGTGATCATCCGTCGCGACGGAGCGGCTGGCGCGCGATCCACGGCGTAAGCCGTTCGATCACCTGCTCGATGGCGTCGCCCGAGATCGCGAACGCGAAGCGGATGAAGCGACCGCCGTCGCGCGGATCGAAGTCGATCCCGGGCGCGATCGCGATGCCGGTCTCGTCGAGGAGCTTCTCGCAGAACGCGAGGCTGTCGTCGGTCAGATGTCCGACATCCGCGTAGAGGTAGAACGCGCCGTCGGGCGGCGCGATGCCGGCGATGCCCATCTGCCGCAAGGCGTCGTGGAGACGGTCGCGGTTGCGCGCGTACTGCGCGACCGACGCGTTGAGCTCCGCGAGATCGTCGAACGCGGCGAGGGCGGCATGCTGCGACAGCGTGGGCGGCGTCAGGAAGAAGTTGATCAGATAGGCCGACAGGCGCGCGACACAGGAATGCGGCGCGATCAGCCAGCCGAGGCGCCACCCCGGCATCCGGAACAGCTTCGAGAAGCTGTTGACGACGATCGCCTCGTCGTCGACTGCGAGCGCGGTGGTTGCCGCGACGCCGTAGGTGATGCCGTGATAGATCTCGTCGGAGATCAGCCGCGTCCCGTTTCGTCGGCAGGCCGCGGCCAGCGCGGCCAGGTCGTCGCGGCCGAGCATCGCGCCGGTCGGGTTGCCGGGGCTCGCGACGATCAGTCCGTGCAACGGAGCGTCCAGCGCGTCGATCAGCGCCGGCGTCAGGCGGAAGCCCGTCTCCGGTCCGCAGGGCACGTCGACCGGTACGCGCCCGAGCGCCGTCAGCGCGTTGCGGTAGGCGGGGTATCCCGGTCGCGCCAGACCGATGCGATCGCCGTGCGCGAACAGGGCCGTGAACGCGGCGATCAGGCCGGCGCTCGCGCCGCTCGTCAGCAGCACGCGGTCCGGCGAGACGACCACGCCGTAGGTGTCCAGGTAATGTCGTGCGATCCGCTCGCGGAGCGGCGCCGATTCCCAATAGGCGCTCGACGACTCGTCGAGATGCAGTCGAACGGCCGCCCGCGCGGAGGCCGGCGCCCCGGCGGTCGGCGAGCCGAAGTGCATCGGGAAGACAGGCAGTCCCGCGCGGGCCCGGAGCGCCGCGCGGCGGCCGATCTCGCCGGCATAGAACGGCGGGATGTCGACGCCGCGCATCGGCGGACCGCCCGCTCGTTCCGGCTCGTTCATCGCAGCGTCTCGAAGAGGCGCATCAGCAGGCGCGTCCGCGGCACGATCGACGAGATGTAGAGCCGCTCGTCGAGCGTGTGTCCACCGTCGCCGTCGACGCCGAGGCCGTCCAGCGTCGGCGCGATCGACGCGGTGTAGTTGCCGTCGCTGCCGCCGCCGGTCTTCAGGTCCTGCAGGTCGAAGCCGATCTCGGCCGCGAGGCCGCGCGCGTGCTCGTAGAGCCGCGCGATCTCCGGCGTTTTCTCGTAGCCCGGGCGGTTGATGCCGCCTTCGATCGTCAGGCGGATGTCGGGATCGTACGGTTCGACCGCGCGGATGCGGCGCACGATCTCCTCGCCGATCGCCGGGTTCGGCATGCGGACATCGACCTCGATGCTCGCTTCCTCGGGCACGACGTTGGAGCGCGTGCCGCCGCCGATCCGCCCCACGTTCACCGTCAACTCGCGCGCGTAGTCGGTCATCGCCTCGAGATCGAGCACCTGCCGCGCGATCTCGCGGATGGCGTTGCGGCCGAGATGATGTTCGACGCCGGCGTGCGCCGCGACGCCGCGGGCGCGGATCGTGAAGTGGGCGATCCCCTTCCGCGCCGTGACGATCTTGCCGCCCGAGCGCGCGGGCTCGGTCACGAGCACGTAGCGCGCGCGGCGCGCCTCGCGCTCGATGTGTTCGCGCGACGTGCCGCTGCCCATCTCCTCGTCGGACACCAGCAGATGCCGCAACGGCAGGTGCGTGCCCAGCCCTTCGCGGCCGAGCTGGCGCATCGCGGCGAGCGCCAGGTACGCGCCGCCCTTCATGTCCTCGGCCCCGGGCCCGTAGGCGCGGTCGCCATCGATGCGGAACGGCAGCGGGCCCGCGAGCGTGCCGATCGGATGGACGGTGTCGATGTGGCTCAGGACCAGGATCCCGTCGTCGTCGTCGCGCGGTCGATCGCCCGGCCAGGTCGCGAGCAGATGGTCGCCGTAGCCGTCGCGCCCGGCGATGCGCGCGACCGCCGCCCCGATCGCCTCGTAGTCGGCCTGGACGCGGTCGGCCATGCGCCGCATCGCCTCGGGCACGTCGGTCGGGCTCTCGATCTCGATCCACCGGCGGATGCCGGATAGGATTTCATCCACGTCCAGCGGATGAGGTCCGGTCGGGTTCGGGTGGTCGGGCACTGGGCGCTCCTGCGATGATGCCGATGACGGATGACACCGGTCGATTGGATATAATAATATCCACCGCCAGCTTCCACGGGCGCAGCGTCGCCCGACCGTCCAACGAGGTCCCGATCTTGACATCCCTGACCGCCGACGTCGTCGTGCTCGGCCTCGGCGCCTTCGGCAGCGCGGCGCTGTATCAGCTCGCGCGCCGCGGCGTGCAGGCGATCGGCATCGACCGCTTCGCGCCGCCCCACGATCGCGGCTCGAGCCACGGCGCGACCCGCATCACGCGCGTCGGCGTCGGCGAAGGCGAGGACTACGTCCCGTTCGTGCGCCGCTCGCATGCGATCTGGCGGGAGCTCGAAGAGCAGACCGGGCGGTCGTTGAAGGTCGACTGCGGCGCCTTGGTGTTCGCGTCGCGGCACGGTGCCGGCAGGCACCACGGGCAGACCCATTTCGTGCAGCGCTCGGTCGCCGCCGCGCGCCGCTTCGACGTCGAGCACGAGGTCCTCGACGCGGCCGCGATCGCGAGCCGCTTCCCGCAGTTCGGACTCGACGGCAGCGAGGTCGGCTACTTCGAGCCGGGCGGCGGCTTCGTGCGACCGGAGGCCTGCATCGCGGCGCAGCTCGAGATGGCGCGACGTCACGGCGCAGCCGTCGTCTGCGGAGAGTCCGTCGTCTCGGTCGTCGCCGAAGGCGACGGGGTCGTGGTGTCGACCGAACGGTCCCGCATCGTGGCGCGTCGCGCGATCGCGGCCGTGGGCCCCTGGACCCCGGCGCTGGCGGGCGGCGAGTTCCGCGAACTGCTCGCGGTCCATCGGCAGACGCTCCACTGGTTCGTCCCCGAGGACGCGGGCCGGTACGCGCCCGATCGCTTCCCGGTCTTCATCTGGATGCACGGACGGGACGACGACGGTTACTTCTACGGCTTCCCGATCGCGGACGAGCACGGTGGCGTGAAACTCGCCACCGAACAATACGAACAGCGGACCGACCCGGACGACGCGCGCCGAACGATGCCCGACCCGGCCGGCGCGGCGGCCCTGTTCGCGACCCACGTCGACGGGCGGCTCCGCGGCGTGACGTCGCGTTGTGCGCGGTCGGTCGACTGCTTCTACACCGTCACGCCCGATCACGGATTCATCGTCGATCGGCATCCGCGGATGCCGTCGATGACGGTCGTCTCGGCGTGCTCGGGCCACGGCTTCAAGCACTCGGCGGGGATGGGCGAGGCGCTCGCGGAACAGGTCATCGGCGAGCCGAGCCGCTTCGATCTCGCGCCGTTCGCGCTGGCCCGTTTCGCGACCACGGAGCGGCTGACCGCATGACGAGCGCTTACGACGAGGTCGCGGCACGGCCGCACGGCGACGTCCGCACGGTCGCGCCCTACGGGTCGTGGGCGTCGCCGATCACGTCGGCGATGCTGGCGGCCGGTGCGAAGCCGATCGACGGCGGCATCGTCGAGGGCGACGTCGTGTACTGGCTCGAAGGCGTGTTCGGCGAAGGCGGCCGGATGGCGGTGGTGCGGAGCGTGGCGCACGGGTCGACCGAGGTGCTGATCCCCGCGCCGTTCGACGTGCGCACGCGCGTCCATGAATACGGCGGCGGCGCCTGGATCGTCGATCGCGGCGTGGTCATCTTCTCGAACTTCGCGGACAACCGGGTCCATCGGCGGGACGTCGACGGTCGCATCACGGCGCTCACCGACGATCCGAACATGCGCCACGCGGACTTCGCGATCGACCGCGAGCGGCGCCGACTGATCGCCGTTCGCGAAGCGCACGGCGGGAATGCCGAGCCGCGCAACAGCCTCGTCGCGATCCCGATCGATCCCGACGGAGACGGGGACCCGGTCGAGCTCGCAGGCGGTCATGACTTCTACGCGGCCCCGCGGCTTTCCGGCGACGGACGCCGTCTCGCGTGGATCTGCTGGGACCACCCGCGGATGCCGTGGGACGGGACGGAACTGTGGATCGCCGACGTCGCCGACGACGGCGTGCTCCGCGACGCACGCCGCATCGCCGGCGGGCCCGACGAATCGCTGACCCAGCCGCTCTGGTCGCCGTCGGGTGCGCTCTTCGTCGTGTCCGACCGGAGCGGCTGGTGGAACCTCCATCGCGTCGACGGCGACCGGCTCGTGAACGTCTTGCCGATGGAAGCCGAGTTCGCGGCGCCGGCCTGGTCGTTCGCGCATCCGAGCTACGGCTTCGTCGACGCGACGACGGTCGTCGCGAGTTGCATCGAAGACGGCCTCTACCGCCTGCTGCGCGTTCGTGTCGACGAAGGAACGTGGACCGAAGTGGCGACCGCGTTCGCGGTGTTCGAGTCGCTGTGCGTGGGTCGGGCGTCGGTCGTCGCGCTGGTGTCGTCCGAGGCGGTCTCCACCGGCCTGGTCGAGATCGAGCTCGCGACCGGAGACCACCGCATCTTCGCCCGGAGCGTCGAACGGTTGCCCGATCCGCGCTACCTCTCGCGGCCGCGGCGGATCCGCTTCGCGAGCGACGGCGGCCGGATCGTGCAGGCGATCCACTACCCGCCGCGCAACGACGACCACGCCGGCCCCGCCGACCAGCGACCGCCGCTGATCGTCCAGGGTCACGGGGGTCCGACGTCGATGACGAACGTCGGCCTCCGCCTCGGCAACCACTACTGGACCAGCCGCGGCTTCGCGGTGCTCGACATCGACTACGTCGGCAGCTCGGGTTACGGACGGGCGTTCCGCCAGGCCCTGAAGGGCCGCTGGGGCGTGGCCGACCTCGACGACTTCGTCGCGGGGGCGCTGCATCTCGCCGACGGCGGTCTCGCCGATCGCGAACGCATCGCGATCCGCGGCGGCAGCGCGAGCGGCTACACCGCGCTCGCGGCCCTGACCTTTCACGACGTCTTCCGTGCGGGCGTCAGCTACTACGGCGTCAGCGATCTGGCGACGATGTTCCGCGACACGCACAAGTTCGAGTCGCACTACGGCGACTGGCTGGTGGGCTCGATCGAGCACCCCGAGCGCATCGCCGAACGATCGCCGTTGCCGCATGCCGATCGCATCACCGCGCCGATGCTCTTCCTGCAAGGCCTCGACGATCGCGTGGTGCCGCCTTCGCAGTCCGAAGCGATCGTCGACTCGCTGCGTTCGCGCGGCGTCCCCGTGGCCTACCTCGCCTTCGCCGGCGAGGGCCACGGCTTCCGCCGGTTCGAGACGCTGGTCCGCGCCTGCGAGGCGGAGCTCGCGTTCTACGCGCGCGTGTTCGGCTTCGAGCCGGCCGATGCGGTCGAGCCGCTCGTGTTCGAGGGATGCGCCGCGAGCGCGGTCGTGCCGTCATGAATCGCCGCATGCCGGCGGTCGATGCACACGCGGAGCCCGGCCTGCATCGACTGCGGAAGCCCTATCTGCTGTTCCTCGGAGACGTCACGCTGAAGTCGGATGCCAAGACCGCCTTCGGCCTGCGCGACTGGTGCCCGGGCGACGTGATCGGGGAGTGGGGCCTTCCCGCCGCGTCGGTTTCGCTGGCGCTGCCGCGACTCGAACCCGAGGCGGCCGTCCGCGGGGGAGCGGGCTCGCTCGTGATCGGCGTCGCGCCGGTCGGAGGCGCGCTTCCGGAACACTGGCAGGCCGCGCTCGAACGGGCGCTGCTCGCCGGTCTCGACGTGGTCAGCGGGCTCCACGAGCGGCTCGGTTCGCAACCGCGGCTCGTCGAAGCGGCGCGGCGCGGCGATGCACGGCTGATCGACATCCGCCGGTTCGACGGCAAGCTGTCGACCGGCAACGGCATCCGGCGGAGCGGGCGCCGGGTGCTGACGGTCGGCACCGACTGCGCGCTCGGCAAGAAGTACACGGCGCTCGCCCTCGATCGTGCGCTGACGGCGCGCGGCGTCGCGTCGACCTTCCGGGCGACCGGGCAGACCGGCATCCTGATCGCCGGCCGCGGCATCGCGATCGACTCGGTGGTCGCGGACTTCGTGTCCGGCGCCGCCGAGCAGTTGTCCCCCGCCAACGACGCGCGTCACTGGGACGTCATCGAAGGACAGGGCTCGCTGCTGCATCCCGCCTACGCCGGCGTGACGCTCGGCCTTCTGCACGGCAGCCAGCCGGACGCGATCGTGCTGTGCCACGACCCGCGTCGCCAGACGATCGAGGGCTACCCGCACGTGCCGATCCCGCCGCTCGACCGCGTCATCGAGCGCTATCTGGACGCCGGTCGACTGACGAACGACGCGATCCGTTGCGTCGGCCTCGGCATCAACTCGTCGAGCCTGGACGACGCGCAGTGGGCAGGCTACCGCCGCGAGATCGAGGGCCGGCTCGGACTGCCGGTCTGCGATCCGATGCGCGGCGGGATCGAGCCGATCGTCGACGCGTTGCTGGCCGCATGATCGAGTGTCGTTGCGTCGTGGAACGCTGGGCGTTGATCGAACCGTTCGAGATCGCTCGCGAGACGATGACGCACGTTCCGCTGCTGGTCGTGACCTTGAGCGACGGACGGGGCTGCGCGGGTCGCGGCGAAGCCGCCGGGGTCGACTACGACGGCGAGACCCCGCGCTCGATGGCCGCGCAGATCGACGGGGTCCGCGCGGCGCTGACCGACGACGTGGACGGCGATGTCCTGCGGCAGCTGCTGCCGAAAGGCGGCGCCCGCAATGCGCTCGACTGCGCGCTGTGGGACCTGCGGGCCAAGCAGACCGGCGTGCCGGTGCCGCAGCGGCTCGGCGCGACCTGGCACCCGCTGACGACCGCACTGACCTTCGGACTCGGCGACGTCGCGACGTTGACACGCTGCGCGGTGAACGCGCGCGGGTGCCCGGTCGTCAAGCTGAAGGTGGATGCCGAGCGTCATCTCGAACGCGTGCGCGTCGTCCGCACGATCCTGCCCGAGGCGCTGATCCTCGTCGACCCGAACCAGTCGTGGTCCGCCCGGCTGCTCGACGCGCTCGAGCCCGAGCTCGTCGCGCTCGGCGTCGCATTGATCGAGCAGCCGTTGCCGCGCGATGCCGATCGGGCGCTGGCCCACCGCGATGGCCGCATCCCGGTCGCCGCCGACGAATCGTGCAGCGACCGCGCATCGCTGCCCGGGCTCGCGGACCGCTACGACGCGATCAACATCAAGCTCGACAAGTGCGGCGGCCTGACCGAGGCGCTCGACATGGTCGACGAGGCGCGACGACTCGGGCTCGCGCTGATGGTCGGCAACATGTGCGGCAGCTCGCTGGCGATGGCGCCCGCGTTCGTGATCGGCCAGCGCTGCCGCTTCGTCGATCTCGACGGTCCGCTGCTGCAGAAAGCCGACCGCCCGCATGCGATGCGTTATGCGGACGGTCGCGTCGATCCGCCGTCCCCGCGGTTGTGGGGTTAGGGCGCCATGTCGCGCTCGGTGGTCGTCGCCGCCGCACAGCTCGGCCCGATCGCGCGCGACGAACCGCGGGCCGCCGTCGTCGACCGCCTGATCGGACTGATGCGGGACGCGAAGCGGCAGGGGGCCGACCTCGTCGTCTATCCGGAGCTCGCGCTGACGACCTTCTTCCCGCGCTGGTTCTTCGCGGACGACGCATCGCTCGAGGCCTTCTACGAAACGGAGATGCCGGGGCCCGCGACCCGGCCGCTGTTCGCGACCGCGCATGAACTCGGTATCGGCTTCTGCCTCGGATACGCCGAGCTGACGGTCGCGGCCGGGCGTCGACGTCGCTTCAACACGGCGATCCTGGTCGACGCCACCGGCCGGCTCGTCGGCAAATACCGGAAGATTCATCTACCCGGGCATCGCGACCACGAGCCGACCTGGCCGTTCCAGCATCTCGAGAAGCGCTACTTCGAGACCGGCGATCTCGGCTTCCGCGCATGGCGCGCGCGCTTCGGCGCCGAGGGCATCTTCGGCATGGCGATCTGCAACGACCGCCGCTGGCCGGAAACCTATCGCGTGCTCGGCCTGCAGGGCGTCGAGATGATCCTGCTCGGGTACAACACGCCGATCCACCATCCCGAAGCGCCCGAGCACGACGCGCTGGCCGGCTTCCACAACGCCCTCGTCATGCAGTCGGGCGCTTACCAGAACGGGACGTGGGTCGTCGGCGTGGCCAAGGCCGGCCGCGAGGAGGGCGTCGTGCAGCTCGGCGAGTCGTCGATCGTCGCGCCGTCGGGCGAGATCGTCGCGCGCGCCCGGACCGACGGCGACGAGCTGATCGTGGCCGCCTGCGACCTGGACCGTGCGAAGAGCTACAAGGAGACGATCTTCGACTTCGCGGCCCACCGCGAGCCCGCAGCGTACCGGCTGATCGTCGAGCGGAAGGGGGCCGTGCCGCCGGAATGCGAGTGAGCCGTGCCCGGCGTGGCGTCCCGCTTCACGCTTCATACTGGATGCCCGCCAGTCACCATCCCCTCGCATGCCCCCGATCATCTCCGTCAGCAACGTCTCGAAGACCTACGCGACCGGCTTCAAGGCGCTCGACGGCATCGACCTCGAGATCCATCGCGGCGAGATCTTCGCGCTGCTCGGCCCGAACGGCGCCGGCAAGACGACGTTGATCGGGCTCATCTGCGGCATCGTCAACCCTGGCAAGGGCCGCGTCACCGTCGCGGGCAAGGACATCGTCGCGGACTACCGCGCGGTGCGCGCGATGATCGGTCTGGTCCCGCAGGAGCTCACGACCGACGCGTTCGAGACGGTCTGGGCGACCGTGTCGTTCAGCCGCGGCCTGTTCGGCAAGAAGCCGGACCCGGCGTACATCGAGCAGACGCTGAAGGCGCTGTCGTTGTGGGACAAGAAGGACAACCGCATCCGCACGCTGTCGGGCGGCATGAAGCGGCGCGTGATGATCGCGAAGGCGCTCGCGCACCAGCCGTCCGTGCTGTTCCTCGACGAGCCGACCGCCGGGGTCGACGTCGCGTTGCGGAAGGACATGTGGGCGATGGTGCGGTCGCTCCGCGAATCCGGCACGACGATCGTGCTGACGACGCACTACATCGACGAGGCCGAGGACATGGCCGACCGCGTCGGCGTGATCAGCCACGGCCGCATCATCCTCGTCGAGGACAAGGTGACGCTGATGCGGAAGCTCGGCAAGAAGCGGCTGACGCTGCAGCTGCAGGTGCCGCTCGACCGCATCCCGGCGAGCCTCGACCGCCACCTGCTGACGCTCGCGGCCGACGGCAGCGAGCTGACGTACGTCTACGACCCGCGCAACACCGAGGCGGCGGTGTCGTCGCTGCTCGACGACCTGATGCAGGCTGGCATCAAATTGAAGGACCTGCACACGACGCAGAGCTCGCTCGAGGACATCTTCGTCCACCTGATCGAGGAGACGGCATGAACGTCCACGCGATGCGGGCCATCTACAACTTCGAGATGGCGCGCACCTGGCGCACGGTGACGCAGAGCATTGTCTCGCCGGTGCTGTCCACCGCGCTCTACTTCGTCGTGTTCGGCTCCGCCATCGGGTCGCGCATCGACAGCATCGGCGGCGTGACCTACGGCGCCTTCATCGTGCCCGGCCTGATCATGCTGTCGGTGCTGACGCAGAGCATCGCGAACGCGTCGTTCGGCATCTACTTCCCGAAGTTCACCGGCACGATCTACGAGCTGCTGTCGGCGCCGATCAGCCATCTCGAGATCGTCGTCAGCTACGTCGGTGCCGCCGCGACGAAGTCCGTGATGGTCGGGCTGATCATCCTCGCGACCGCGGCGGTCTTCGTGCCGTTCCACATCGCGCATCCCGTCACGATGTTCCTGTTCCTGGTGTTGACCGCGGTCACGTTCAGCCTGTTCGGCTTCATCATCGGCATCTGGGCCGACGGCTTCGAGAAGCTGCAGCTGATCCCGATGCTGATCGTGATGCCGCTGACCTTCCTCGGCGGCCCGTTCTACTCGGTCAGCATGTTGCCGCCGATCTGGCGGAAGCTCTCGATGCTGAATCCGTCGGTCTACCTGATCAGCGGCTTTCGCTGGAGCTTCTTCGACCAGGCCGAGGTCCACATCGGCGTCAGCGTCTCGATGACGCTGCTCTTCTTCGTCGTGGCGCTGGCGGCAGCGACCTGGATCATGAAGACGGGGTGGCGCCTGAAGGCGTGACGGTTCAGTGCGTCCCGGCGAACAGCCGCCGGTCCTTCGCCTCCGGGCTGTTCGCCACGTAGTACTTCTGCGACCAGCTGTCGTCGTCGGACAGCGCCATCGGCGCGTCCTTCGTCTTCGCCGCAGCCAGCTTCGCGCGGAAGTGGTACGCCTCGAACATGCGCATGAACTCCGTGATATAGATGTCGGTCACCGCGGCGTTGCCGCTGACCATCAGCGAGTTCGAATCGTTGACTTCGGTGGAGTTGTTCGAGAAGTTGGCCGATCCGGTGACGAGGATCGGATTCGAACCGAACGGGTCGGCGACGATGATCTTCGAATGGATGTGGATGCCCGCGTGATGGAACGACTCCTTGCCTTCCAGCAGCTTCTTCTGATAGTCGTGCAACGGTGAACTCAGGGTCGTCGCGACCGCGATCGAGTTCGATGGGTCGCCCTCGATCACGTGGACCTCTTCGCCGAGCGAACCGATCTTGTCGAGCAGCATGAAGCGCAGCGCATCGGTCTTGGACTTGCCGATCGCGTCGAGGATGATCGGCGACATCGCGAACGGGGCCGAGACGAACAGGCTGGACGCCTGCGTGCAGATGGTCGCGTATAGGCTCAGCATCGCGCTGTTGGACTGCGGCGAGAAGATCGGCGTGACGCCGGGGGCGATCGGGACCAGCGGCGAGACCGGCGTCAAGGTCGCGAGCGCGTGCTTCATCGTAGGCGCGTCGGAGTCCGCGGCGAGCAGGTCGTAGTAGCCCAGGTACGTGGCGGCGACCACGGGGTCGTAGATCGCGTGGCCTACGTTGAGTTGTCCGTAGAGCCCGCCGTCGGTCCAGTTCGTCGAGCCGGTCCAGACCGATTGCGGCTCGAGCTTGCCGTCGACGACCTTGCAGAGCACGACGAACTTGTTGTGCATGATCGCGTCCTGCGGATTCGCCTGACGCTTGATGACGAGGCCGCCGATTCCGGCAGTGGCGATCGCGTTGTCGTTCTTTTGTGCGGTCGTGTCCTTGTCGTTCACGACGCGATGGTGATAGACGAACCTGACGTCGGCGCCGGCTTTCGACGCCTTGCCCAAGGCCTGCAGCAGCTCGGGGTACTGGAACTCGTACACCGCGCCACGCAGTGCCCATCCCCCGTCGACGGCTTGCCCGAGGAACGCCAGCAACGCTTCCTTGAGACCGCGCGACAACCATCGGCGTGCCGCATCGGCCTGTGGGGAGTCGTCCGTCAATGAAGTCAGCGTGGGGAACTGCACGTTGAACGCGTTGCTCGCCGCCGCGGCGCGATTGAAGAAGACGGCGCTGATTTCCGCTTCCGGGTCTTCCGTCGTGATGTCGACGCTGACCGTCGTACTGTCCTTCGCCGGATCGATGACGCCGTTGCTTCCGTATCGCGCGCAGACCGCGAACCGGTAGTCCGTCTTCGGCATGAGCGTGTAGTCGCCCCAGCGGAATTTCTGCAGAGGTGCGACATCCGATGCGTGCGGCGGCCGGACTCCGGCATGACCATCCATCGTCGCAGGGGACGACGGCGTCGCCGCCGCCGGCTCGTTCCTGAAGCCGAGCATGTTGGGCAGCCACACGATCCGGCCCTCGCCTTCCTTGCGGATCGAGAAGCCCAGGCACCCGACGCGCCTCGATTCTTCGAGATCGATCGCGATGATCGCGTTGTGCGTTCCCGCGATCACGCGCAACGTGAGTCCGTTCTTCGTGACGCTCGCTTTCATCGCGCGCCTCCGTTCGACCATCGTCGTCGCCGCTCGCGCGTGCGAACGGGCGACCGATAGTCATAACGTAGTGCGCGTCGTCGTCGTGACGAACGACTTGCGTCGGGTTGCCGAGTCGCGTCCGCGAGACGCTGGCGTTCGCCCTTTCCTTGACTTCGGGCTTTCGATCCTCGTGAATGAAGGGCGATGAACCGAACGGGGAGCGACACGTGACGAGTGGATGCATGAAGTCGTGCCGACGGTTCGCCATCGGCGGTGCGGCGATCGCGCTGGCGATCACGAGCGCGACGGCGCACGCGGCGGACTCGCCGATCGCGATGCTCGAGGTCGGCACCGGAACCATGGACACGAACCCCTGCACCGCGGCGAGCCAGAAACGATACGTCGTCGCGTTCGACCAGACGCCGACCGTCTCCGCGGCGGCGCTTCAGACGTCGTTCAATGCACTGGTCGCCGCGTTCGTGCTCGCCGTCGCGCTCGAGAACGCCTTCGCGCTGCTGTTCAACTGGCGGCTCTTCCAGGCCCTGCTGGTCGGCAAGGCGTGGCGCACGCCGATCATGTTCGTCGCGGCACTGGCCGTCGTGCGCAACTTCCGCTTCGACCTGATGGCGACCCTCTTCGACGTGGTGTACGGCGTGGACGGTCGCGCGACGAGCCTCGCGGCGGCGCGGGTCTACCGGTTCGGGCCGCGCGCGATCGTCAACTTCTCGATCACCATCCCCTGAAGACCGGCGATCACCTCGCGGCGAGATGCTCGTACAGGATCATCGAACCGATCCCGAGCAGCACGACGCCGCCGAGCGCCTCGGCCCAGCGGCCCGCGATGCGACCGATCACCCGCCCGACCATCACGCCGATCGTCACCATCGAGAACGTCGCGAAGCCGATCGCCGCCGCGATCGGCAGTATGCCGATGTCGAGGAACGCGAGGCCGACGCCGACCGCCATCGCGTCGATGCTGGTCGCGAAGCCGGTCACGGCCAGCAGCCAGAACCCGTGGCGGGTCGGCTTTTCCGCTTCCGGGTCGTCGTCCGCGAACGCCCCGCGGATCATGCGGAGACCGAGCACCGCGAGCAGCGTGAACGCGATCCAGTGGTCCCACGCGGTCACGTAGTCGGCTGCCGCGCGCCCGAGCGCCCATCCGACGATCGGGGTGAGCGCCTCGATGCAGCCGAAGATGAGGCCGGTGCGGAGCGCTTCGGCCCAGCGCGGGTTCTGCAGCGCGGTGCCTTTGCCGACCGCGGCGGCGAACGCGTCGGCGGACATCGCGAGGGCGAGCAGGACGACTTGAGCGAGGTTCAAGGGAGCGTCTCGACGGTCGGGCGGTCGCGAGGGCGCGCCGGCACGCCCGACTCGCATCGCGCTGGCACGCCTCGGTCTCGCCAACCTTGCGGCTGCCTGCGCCACGGCGTCTGGAACGCCGAGTATGTTGACGCAGGCGCTTCCTCGAGACACGAGAAAGCCGGCTACTCCCCGAAGGGACTTCGAGTTTAACTTCGTTCGCCACCGTCGTTCGCTTTCGGCGCGACAATGTGTCGCTCATCAGGCGCCGGTCGCGGCGAAACGACAGGAGACGAGGATGGCGGCGAGGAACGCGTTCTACGCGCAATCGGGCGGCGTGACCGCGGTGATCAACGCGTCAGCCGCCGGCGTGATCGAGGCGGCGCGCCGACATCCGGAGCGCATCGGTCACGTGTTCGCCGGACGGAACGGCATCCTCGGGGCGCTCGCCGAGGACCTGATCGACACGTCCGCCGATAGCGCCGACGCGATCCGCGGCCTCCGGTCCACGCCGGCCGGCGCTTTCGGGTCGTGCCGCTACAAGCTCGGCTCGCCCGACACGCACGCGCGCGAATACGAACGCCTGATCGACGTCTTCCGCGCCCACGACATCGGCACCTTCTTCTACAACGGCGGCGGCGACTCCGCGGACACCTGCCTGAAGGTGAGCCGGCTGACCGCGTCGATGGGTTATCCGCTGCAGGCGATCCACGTGCCGAAGACCGTCGACAACGACCTGCCGGTGACCGACTGCAGCCCCGGGTTCGGGTCGGTCGCGAAGTACGTCGCGGTGTCGGCGCTCGAAGCATCGTTCGACGTGCGGTCGATGGCGAAGACGTCGACGCGCGTGTTCGTGCTCGAGGTGATGGGCCGCCACGCGGGCTGGATCGCGGCCGCCGGTGGTCTGATCGAGGAACACGGCATCCCGGTGATCGTGCTGTTCCCCGAGATCGCGTTCGACCGGGCGGCGTTCCTCGCGCGGGTCGGGGAACTGGTCCGCACGCGCGGCTACTGCACGGTCGTCGTGTCCGAGGGCTGCCGCAACGCCGACGGCACCTTCCTCGCCGAGCAGGGGACGCGCGACGCGTTCGGCCACGCGCAACTCGGTGGCGCGGCGCCGGTCGTCGCGAAGATGATCGCGGACGCGCATGGCCTCAAGTTCCACTGGGCCGTCGCCGACTACCTGCAGCGGGCAGCCCGCCACATCGCATCGGCGACCGACGTGACGCAGGCATACGAGGTCGGCACGAAGGCCGTCGAGCTCGCGCTCGACGGGCACAACGCGGTGATGCCGACGATCGAGCGCACGTCGGACGATCCGTATGCGTATCGGCTCGGCGTCGCCGACCTCGCCGACGTGGCGAATGTCGAGAAGGCGGTCCCGCGGGACTACATCACGGACGATGGCTTCGGCATCACCGCGGCCTGCCGCCGCTATCTGACGCCGTTGATCCAGGGCGAGGACTACCCCGACTACGCGGGTGGACTGCCGGTCTTCGTGACGCTCGAGAACCGCGCGGTGGCGAAGAAGCTTCCCGTATTCGAGATGCGATCCTCTTAGCCGACCGCGGCGATCACCTCGTCGAGCGCGTCGTGATGCGCCATGTGTCCGACCCCGGGCGCGATGACGAGTTGGCTGCCGGGAACGTCCTCGTGCAACCGGACGGCATGGGCGTCCGGGTCGACGATCGCGTCGTCGGCGCCGGCAATGATGACCACCGGCATCCGCAGTTCG
This sequence comes from uncultured Burkholderiaceae bacterium, assembly GCA_964242935.1. GTDB lineage: Bacteria > Pseudomonadota > Gammaproteobacteria > Burkholderiales > Burkholderiaceae_D > CAHJXF01. The sequence goes on from CAXTDA010000023.1 coordinate 16,613, forward strand.
CCGTAGCGTTTCGCGTTCTTCGAGGCGGCGGGCGTCATAAACGTCGCGTCTTCCGCATTCGCTCGGAGTTGCTGCGGCCGGACCAGCATCTCCTTGGGGACCGACCAGAGGTAATTCGACGGGGCGTCCTTCGGCGCGAACATCGCCTTGACGGCGAGCTTCAGCGACATCCGGCTCGCGACGGCGGTCGCCGTATAACGCAGCACGTCGCCGACGACCGGCAACGCGTTCGGCGCGATCAACAGGGCGTCCAGGCGGAGCTTCGGATAGTAGTAGCCGCCGATCACGACGAGGCGACTGACGGCGTCGGGGAAGTCGAGCGCGAGGCTCGTCGCGACCAGCGCCCCCATCGAATGCCCGACGACGACCGCCTGCTCGACGCCGAGGGCCTTCATCGCTTCGTGCAGGACGCGGGCCTGCGTCGCGGGAGTCCACAGGCGGTCGCGCGGCCGCGGGCTGTGCCCGAACCCGGGGCGATCGAACGCGATCACGCGGTGATCGACCGCCAGCCGGCCGATCAGGCCGCTCGCGTCCATGTCGTCGAGCGTCACGAGGTTTCCGTGGATCAGGACGACGGCCGGGCCAGTGCCCCGCTCGACGTAATGGAGCGGGATGCCGTCGACCGTGACGATCCGGCCGCGCGGCGGATAGCGGCGTTCGATCCGCCGCGCGCGCATCTCGACCCAGACGGCCGTTGCCGCCGCGACCACGACCGCCGCGGTGCCGATGACGACGGCGAGGCTCGGGTCTCGTTTCGGAACCTTCGGCAATTTCAATTTCATCCGGTGCTCGCTTTCTCGTGTTCGCCGGGACGCCAAACCGCGTCAGGCCGGGGTGTGGTGGGGAACGCATGCCGCATGCCCGCCTTCATCGCGCCGCGTCGAGGCCACGGGAACAGGTGACGGGCTGGCGTGGTGAAGACGCTTATGATGGCGGCCGGGCGTCGCGTTCTTGTGCCACCCCGTTCTTGTGTCACCTGTTCTGCAACCGTCCATCTCGCCACCTCCAGTCGCGGCCACGAGGATGCCTGCCATGACCAGCACGCTCGAATCCCTCCGCGAAGGCAAGCGCGACAAGATCGTCACCGCGGCCGAGGCCGTCCGGCTGATCCGGCCGGGCGACACGCTCGCTACCGGCGGCTTCGTCGGCATCGGGTTCGCGGAGGCGGTCGCCATCGCCCTCGAGACGCTGCATGTCGACGGCGACCGCGACGAGAAGGACGACACCGCGCGACCGGCCGGCGACCGGCCGAGCGGCCTGACGCTGCTGTACGCCGGCGGCCAGGGCGACGGGAAGCTCCGCGGCCTCAATCACCTCGCACACGCCGGATTGTTGCGGCGTGCGATCGGCGGGCACTGGGGTCTCGTGCCGAAGCTGCAGCACCTCGCGATGACGAACCAGATCGAGGCGTACAACCTGCCGCAGGGCGTGATCGCGCACCTCTTCCGCGACATCGCCGGCGGCAAGCCCGGCCACGTCAGCAAGATCGGCCTCGGGACCTTCGTGGACCCGCGCTTCGGCGGCGGCAAGCTGAACGACCGCACGACCGAGGACCTCGTGTCGCTGATGACGATCGACGGCAAGGAATACCTGTTCTACCGCACGATCCCGGTCGACGTCGCGATCATCCGCGGCACGACCGCCGACCCCGACGGCAACATCACGATGGAGCGCGAGGCGCTGACGCTCGAGACGCTGTCGATCGCGATGGCGGCGCACAACTGCGGCGGCCTCGTGATCGCGCAGGTCGAGCGCATCGCCGAACGCGGCGCGCTCGGTCCGCGCCAGGTCCGCGTGCCCGGCATCCTGGTCGACTGCGTCGTCGTCGCGACGGCCGAGGACCACCAGCAGACGTTCGCGACGCCGTACAGCGCGGCCTACGCCGGCGAAATGCGGGTGCCGGCCGATCGCTTCGACGGCAGCCGCCTCGACGTCCGCAAGGTCATCGCCCGCCGCGCCGCGATGGAGCTCCGACCGAACAGCGTCGTCAACCTCGGCATCGGGATGCCCGAAGGCGTCGCGGGCGTCGCGGCCGAGGAACGCATCACCGACCTGATCACGCTGACCGCCGAGCCCGGCGTGATCGGCGGCATCCCGGCCGGCGGCCTCGACTTCGGCGCGGCGATCAACGCGCAGGCGATCGTCGACCAGCCGTACCAGTTCGACTTCTACGACGGCGGCGGGCTCGACATCGCGATCCTCGGCCTCGCCGAGGCCGACCGCGAGGGCAACGTGAACGTCTCGAAGTTCGGCCCGCGCCTCGCCGGCGCCGGCGGCTTCATCAACATCAGCCAGAGTGCGAAGAAGGTCGTCTTCGCCGGTACCTTCCTGTCGGGCCGCAGCGACATCGCGGTCGCGGCCGGCGCGCTCGAGATCCGCAAGGACGGCGGGACGCCGAAGTTCGTCGAGCAGGTCGAACATCGCACGTTCGCCGGCCGCTACGCGCTCGAACGCGACCAGCCGGTGCTCTACGTCACCGAACGCTGCGTGTTCGAGCTGCGACCGTCGGGCCTGGTCCTCACCGAGATCGCACCCGGCGTCGACCTCGACCGCGACGTGCTCGCGCTGATGGACTTCGAGCCCGAGATCGACGGCCCGCGACTGATGGACGCGCGCATCTTCACCGAAGCGTCGATGAACCTCCGCCACCAGTTGCTGGAACTGCCGTTCACCGCCCGCTTCGCGTACGACGCCGCAAAGAACGTGCTGTTCCTCAACTTCGAGCGGCTCGAGGTGAAGACGGTCGCGATGGTGGAGGCGATCCGGTCGCAGGTCGATCGGGTGTGCGCGCCGATCGGCAAGCGGGTGCATACGGTCGTGAACTACGAAGGGTTCGTGCTCGATCGTGACGTCGAGGAGGCGTTCGCGGAGATGGTGTCGGATGTTGTGGCACGGTGGTATCTGACGGTGACGCGGTTCACGACGAGTGCGTTCATGCGGGCGAAGCTGGGGGAGACGTTGTCACGGCGAAGGCTGTCGCCGCATATCTTCGAGAGTCGGGACGAGGC
>CAXTDA010000024.1:0-7557 GCA_964242935.1 uncultured Burkholderiaceae bacterium
AGGTGCCGGAGGTGCCGCAGTTGCCGCGACCACCGCGGCGGCGCCGGCGGCTCTGACGAGGCGCCCGAACATCCTCTTCATCATGGCCGACGACCTCGGCTACTCGGACATCCGGGCGTTCGGCGGCGAGATCGAGACGCCGAATCTCGACGCGCTGGCCGCGAGCGGTCGCCTGCTCACCAATCACCACACCGGCACCGTCTGCGCGATCACCCGTTCGATGCTGATCTCGGGTACCGACCATCATCTCGTCGGCGAAGGCACGATGGGTGCGCCGAACGACGAGCGCAAGGGTCTGCCGGGCTACGAGGGGTATCTCAACGACCGCGCCCTTTCGGTCGCGCAGCTGTTGAAGGATGCGGGCTACCACACCTACATGGCCGGGAAGTGGCACCTCGGCTCGAACATCGCCAGTACGACGAGTCCGGTCGCCGTCGGCACCACGGGTCAGACGCCCGATCAGTGGGGCTTCGAAAGCAGCTACGCGTTGCTGGGCGGCGCCGCGAGCAACCATTTCGCGCACGAGCCGGCCGGATCGAGGAACTACACCGAAAACGGCGCCTACGTGCAGCCCGGCCAGCCCGGACAACCCGGCGGCACCGGCGGTTCGCCGGCGGTGTTCTATTCGACCGACTTCTACACGCAGCGGCTGATCGGCTACATCGACGCGAACAGGAGCGACGGCAAACCGTTCTTCGCCTATGCGGCCTACACCTCGCCCCACTGGCCCCTGCAGGTCCCGGAACCGTATCTGAGCAAGTACGCCGGCAAGTACGACGCCGGCTACGACGTCATCCGTGCGGCCCGCATTGCGAGGCAGAAGCAACTGGGCATCATTCCCGCCGACTTCGCGCCCTACGCCGGCGTGCCGGAGTCCCTCACGTCGACACCGGCCACGACGAACAACGGCGCGGCCGCCGCGAAGTACATCAATGCGGTCCACAACCCGACGGACGGCTACGTCGACTACGGTCCGGGACGGGTCGTCAAGAAGTGGAGCAGCCTGAGCGCGCTCGAGCGGAAAGCGCAGGCGCGTTACATGGAGATCTTCGCCGGCATGGTCGACAACCTCGACCACAACATCGGCCTGCTGGTCCAGCACTTGAAGGACATCGGCGCGTACGACAACACGCTGATCGTTTTCCAGTCGGACAACGGTGCCGAGGGCTGGCCCATCGACGCGGTCACCGTCGATCCGAAGGCAACCGACGAGGCGAATGCGTCGAACGCCGTCTATCCGACGCTCGGCACCGACAACGGCCTGGCCAGCGCGCGCCGCCTGCAATACGGTCTGCGCTGGGCCGAGGTCAGTGCCACGCCGTTCAGCCAGACCAAGGGCTACTCGGGCGAAGGCGGCGTCAGCACGCCGTTGATCGTGCACCTGCCGGGAGAGAGCGCCCCGCTGCCGAGCGTGGGTCAGTTCACGCATGTCACCGACGTCACCGCGACGTTCCTCGCGGCCGCGCAGGCCACGTTGCCGACGCAGGCCGCACCGCCGCTCGTGAGCACGTTGACCGGCGTCGATCAGAACAAGGGAAAGGTGGTCTACAACAGCCGCTACGTCTATCCGGTGACCGGTCGATCGCTGCTCGACGTCCTGCTCGGCAACACCTCGGCGCCGGTCCACGTCGCGCCGTTCGGCGACGAGGCGTACGGACGCGCCTACCTGACCAGCGCCGACGGCAAGTGGAAGGCCCTGTGGACCGAACCGCAGGCCGGTCCGCGCGACGGGCATTGGCAGCTCTTCGACCTGACGAAGGATCGCGGCGAGAACGTCGACCTGTCCGGCACGAACCCGACCGTGGTCAACGGCCTCGTGCAGCAATGGAACACGTACCTGACCGGTGTCGGCGGCGTCGAACCGCTGCGGCCCCTGGGCTACTACTGACCGCTCTGGACGCCCCATGACCGCTTTCCGACGAGCGCGCGGCGCGCTATGCCTCGCCGCGCTGTTGCTGGCCGGCGTCGGCGTGTACTCGGCGACGGCGCGGACCCAGGGGACGTCGGCGCCGCCGCCGATCGCGCTCGGCACCGAACCGCTGTGCCAGGCCTACGGCGGCCTGCCGGCGCGCTGGAGACGGGATGCCAGGGCGGGCATGGTGCGCATCGACGGTGGCCGATTCACGTTCGGCAGTGACCGGGGCTATCCCGACGAGCGGCCCGCCGGAAAGGAGCGGGTGAAGGTCGACGCCTTCTGGATGGACGAAACCGAGGTCACGGTCGCGCAGTTCGCGAGCTTCGTCGAAGCGACCGGCTATGTCACGGAAGCGGAGCGGCAGGACGGCGCCGTGGTGTTCCATCAGCCGAGCGACGCGGAGATGCGCGCGCGTCCGTATGCCTGGTGGACGTTCGTGAAGGGCGCCGATTGGCGTCATCCCGGCGGACCCGGCAGCAGCAACGCCGGGCTCGACCACCTGCCGGTCACGTTCGTGACGCAGTCCGACGCCCTGGCGTATGCCCGCTGGCTCGGTCGCGACCTGCCGAGCGAGGTCGAATGGGAGTACGCCGGCAAGGCCGGCCAAAGCGGCCCGGAGCTCGACACCGCGCCGCGCGATCCGGCCGGTCGACCCACCGCCAACTACTGGCAGGGCGTCTTCCCCGCTTTCAACGCGCGCGAAGACGGGCACGAAGGTCTCGCGCCGGTCGGTTGCTACGCTGCCAATTCGTTCGGCTTGCACGACATGATCGGCAACGTCTGGGAGTGGACCAAGGACACCTACACCGGCCCGCACCAGGTGCACCTCAACGGCGATCCGGCGGCCGTCGCCGCCCCGTTCCATCGTCCGGCAGCGGCCGACCAGCCGACGGTGATCAAGGGCGGGTCCTTTCTCTGCTCCCCCGACTTCTGCGTTCGCTACCGGGCTTCGGCGCGCGAGTCGCAGGAGGCCGACCTGGCGACCGCGCACATCGGCTTTCGAACGGTGTTGCGCGAGCCTGCATGAGGCGCCGCAGCTTCGTGCGCTGCGGCGGAGCCGCCGTATTCGCGCTGCTGACGTCGGCGAAGGCGCGGGCCGATGCGCGGCCGTTGTCGGTCGGCGTGTCGCCCGGGCCGCACGTCGAGATCATCGAGGTCGTCCGGCGTGTCGCCGCAACGCGCGGGCTGGCAATACGCGCCGAGGTCCGTGATGGTGGCCGCGCCATCAATGCCGATGTCGCCTCCGGTGCGCTCGATGTGGCGTGCTTCCAGGACGCCGTCGATTTCGCGACCGAGATGCGGCGCCGCCACGACGAGTTGGTCGACGTGGCCACCACCGTGACCCGGCCGTTCGCGATCTATTCGCGCCGCCTGGCGTCGCTGAGAAGCCTCGGCGACGCCGACGCGATCGGCATCCCGCGCGAGCCGGGTGCCAGGGCCCGGGCGTTGATCCTCTTGAACAATTACGGCTTGATCACGCTCCGCTATGGCGCGGGTCTGCACGCCGCGCCGACCGATGTCCTCGGCAATCGCCGGCCCCTGAGACTCGTCGAACTGCCCTCGGTGCAGCTCACGGGCGCGCTCGACCGACTCGCGTGCGTCGTGGTGGACAGCCCGAATGCTTCACGCGCCGGATTGCTTCCGGCACGCGACTCGATCGGCATGGAAGACGCACGCACGCCGTACGCCGACGTGCTCGCGGTGCGACGCGTCGACGGCGCGCAGCCGTGGGTGGCGACGCTCGTCGCGTCGTACCACTCGGACGAGGTGAAGCGTTTCATCCTCGAGCGGTTCCAGGACTCGGTGCGCAGACCCTGGTGACGACCGTTTCGTTTCATTGCAACGCGTGCGGCCGATGCTGCGATGCGCCGCCGACGATGACGATTCCCGAGCTCTTCCACCACGAGGAGCGCTTCGTCGGTTGTCTTGCGATCCGGCGTGTGCCGCGGCATCGACCGTTCGAGCCGTTGGCGTGCGGCGAACGCACGCATCTGCTGTCGACAGACGACGTGGGCGAAGTTGACGAGCTCGCCGACCGGCTGATGTTCACGGCCGGCGATCGATTCGGCATCGGCACGCAGGCCATCGACTACGCGTCTCTCGGCGGCTGTCCCGCGCGGCTCGCCGACGGTCGCTGCGACATCCACGACGATCGCAAGCCGGCGACCTGCGGCACCGTGCCGCTCGATCCGCTGTTGCCCAATCGCCTGCAGCACGTGGTGCTGATGAGCCGCCGCCTCGGGACGGGCTACGGCAACGCGGACTGCATCGCGGCCGGTCGGCGCGACGGCTACGCGTTGCTGGTGGACGGCGGCGACGTCGTCGACGCGAAGTACCGCGCCGACATGACGCGACAGCGCGACGCGCTCGCGGCCGAAAAGGCCGCGTGGGGAGACGGCGTCTTCGCGTTGCTCAAGCGCGACCTCTTCGACGACGAGGCGCAGGTGCGGCGCATCCCGTCGAACGGCTATCTCTCGCTGCCGTTGGTGCCGGTGCTGATGGTGCTGGCCGACCGGTCGCATTACGGTCGCGACCGTTGCCTGCGGTACGTGCGAAGCCAGATCGCGCTCATCGACGCCAAGGTCGGTCGAGCGGTGCAGCGAAAACGCGAGGAAGACAAGCCGATGACGCGCGAGCTGCGCGGCTTCAGGCAGGCGTACCAGCGCTTCGAGGATGTTGCGCTCGGGCAGAAGTAGATCGGGCTGGCGTCGCCGAAGCGATGAGACCCCGTCGAGGGCCAGTCGTTGGGGTCGACCGGTTCACAGCTCGCTTAGGATTCCCGTCGACCGGCCTCCATCGCCGCCCCCATCGCCGCGGCCGTCTTCCGCTGACCATCGCCCGCCAGCTTCTGCAGCACCCGCCTCGCGTCCGGCCGCTCGGGCAAGTCCTCCCGGAACGCGGCGAACGCCGCGACCATGCGCTTCTCGTCGCTTCGCCAGAGGTCGTACAGGAACGCGTCCGGGTGTCGCTGAAGGATGCCGAGCACCGCGAGCTTGCGCGGCGCGAAATCCTTCGTGTTCTTCGTGATGAGGTAGACGGGGGCGGTAGCACCGGCCGCGTTGGCTTCGTCATGCACGACCACCGCGCAGGCGGCGACGTGCAAATCCTTCGCATCGCGGACGCCGGGCCAGGCGCGGCGGAACGCGCGCTGGACGTCGTGCACCGGTACGTCGGCGTGCGGCGCCGCGCGCGCCATCAGGTCCACCGTGCGGCTCGCGGCTTCGCGGGTCAGTCGGGCCGTCTTGACGAGCGCCCGGCTGGTCTCGACGATCAGGAGCGCGCTCCAGCGCACGCGGATGACGTCGTGGTGATCGAGGTAGAGCAACAGCGCGCGGGTCGTGCCGCCGTAGAGCACGTCGGCGTCGACCACGACCTGCACGGGGCCGGGCGTCGCGCTCAGTAGAACACTTCCGCGCCGATCATCGCCGCGAGGTCGCGGAGGGCGGTGCGACGCGCTTCTCGGTCGTGCGAAGGTTCCGACAGCGCGCCGGGCAGTGCATTCGGCGAAGCGGGCAATGCGGTCGACGCCGGCGCTGCCGGCGGCATCGCGTCGCCCGCGTGCGTCACAAAGCTACTTGACGTCGAGCAGCTCGACGTCGAACAGCAGCGTCGCGTTCGGCGGGATCACGCCGCCGGCGCCGCGGGCGCCGTAGCCCTTCTCGGGCGGGATCACCAGCGTGCGCTGGCCGCCGACCTTCATCCCGGCCACGCCTTCGTCCCAGCCCTTGATGACCTGGCCGCCGCCGAGGCCGAAGCTGAACGGGTCGCCGCGGTCGCGCGAGCTGTCGAACTTCTTGCCCTTGTGGTCCGCGGCGGCCTCGTCGTACAGCCAGCCGGTGTAGTGCACCACGACGGTCTTGCCGGCGACCGCCTCGGCCCCGTTCCCCTGCTTGACATCGGTCATCTTGCTTTCCTGGTTGGTGACGGGTGTTGCGGTGCCGCCCTGCATCGCCTTGCCGACGCCGACGACGACGAGGACGACCGCGATGGCGATCAGGACCATCAGGCCGCGGCCCTTCGGTCTCGTTGCTTCGATCATGGGCTTCCCGGTTCGGTGGAGCGGCGGATTCTAGTTCAGTCGTCGGCTTCGGCCGGGCCGCGATCCGCCAACAGGTCGACGTAGGCCCGCGTGACGAGCTGTCGCGGTTCGATCGCGAGGCGTTGCATCAGGTCGTCGGCGATCGCACGGCCGTCGTCGACCGTCTGCTCCGGCGTCAGCACGACCTCGAGCTCCATGAAGTGACCGAGGTCGTCGACGTCGTCGAGGTGGACGCGCGTGGTGCCGACGAGGAACAGCGTGCGGCGCTTCCGGACGCGGCCGACGACGCCGTAGGCGAGCGCCAGCGTGCCGCGGAGCGCATCGGGCTCGGGGGTCGACGCGATCAGGTACTCGGACAGCTTCGGAGCGGCCTGGTCGCCGCGCCGGTAGAAGATCAGCTGGCCCTCGCTTTCGGAGAACGTGCGCAGCTTCAACCGGCCGTTCGGACACGCGAAGAACGTGTCGTCCTGTGCGAATACGGTCGGCCCGCGGTCGGCGATGTCGATCACGGCATCGAGCAGCCGGGACGGGTCGGGGACGCGGGCCTTGATCTCGACGTTGCGGGCCATGACGTTTGCGGCGGTTCGAAATGAAGAAGCAAAGCGAGCCGATAAGCCGGATTCTGTGTCGGCACGATGATCCTCGCGGACGTCCCGTACCCAGACAGTCATTCCTCTAGGCCGCGCCTCGCGACGCGGCTCCAGCCGTCTACCCGCACGCTCGCCGAGCCGGGTCGATGCGTGCCTATTTGACGTTGCTCCGCGTAGAGATTGCCCGTTTCACCCGAACTGAATCGGCTCGTCTCTGTTGCTCTGATCCGCGTCTCGCGACGGGCAGGCGTTACCTGCTACGCTGCTCTGTGGAGTCCGGACTTTCCTCTCCCCTGAACAAGGGCAGCGACTGTCTGGCTCGCTTTGCAGGACCGATTCTAAGCGACGTGACCCAGTGAACCCGATGACGCCGAGAACCGGCGCCCGCATCGTCGTCGATCAGCTGCTGATCCACGGTGTCGACCACGTCTTCTGCGTGCCGGGCGAGAGCTTCCTCGGCGTGCTCGACGCGTTGTACGACGTCGGCGATCGCATCCGCCTCGTCGTCAACCGCCACGAGTCCGGCAGCGCCTTCATGGCCGAGGCGGTCGGCAAGCTGACCGGCCGACCCGGCATCGCGTTCGTCACGCGCGGGCCGGGCGCGTGCAACGCGGCGATCGGCCTGCACACGGCGTTCCAGGACTCGACGCCGATGATCGTGTTCGTCGGCCAGGTCGGCGGCGACTTCGTCGAGCGCGAGGCGTTCCAGGAGATCGACTATCGCCGGATGTTCGGCCTCGTGACGAAGTGGGTCGCCCAGATCGACCGCGCCGATCGCATCCCCGAATACGTCGCGCGGGCGTTCGCGACCGCGACCAGCGGGCGCATGGGGCCGGTGGTGCTCGCGCTGCCCGAGGACCTGCTCGACGCGACCGCGGCGGTGGCCGACGTCGCGCGCTATCGACCGGTGCAGCCGGCACCGGCGCCCGACGACCTCGAGCCTCTGCGCGCGTTGCTCGACGCCAGCCGTCGGCCGATCGTCATCGCCGGCGGTTCCGGGTGGGACGCTGCGG
>CAXTDA010000024.1:7567-19394 GCA_964242935.1 uncultured Burkholderiaceae bacterium
CGCACGGCCTGCCGGTCGCCTGCGCGTTACGCTTCCAGGACCTCTTCGACAACCGTCACGCGCACTACGCGGGCGACGTCGGCATCGGCATCAACCCGGCGCTCGCGGCGCGGGTCCGCGCGTCGGACCTGGTCGTTGCGATCGGCCCGCGGCTCGGCGAGATGACGACGTCGGGCTACACGTTGCTCGCGGCGCCGACTCCCGACCAGCCGCTGGTTCACGTGCATCCCGATCTGGAGGAACACGGCCGCGTCTATCGCGCGACGCTGCCGATCTGCGCCGGCGTGAGGGCCATGGCGACGGCACTCGCGAAGCTGCCGTCGACGCTCGACGGCGCCGCGCGACAGGCGCGTCGCGACGAGGTCGAGGCCGCACGAAGCGCATACGAGCGCTGGCAGCACGAGCCCGCGGTCTTCGCCGGCCGGCCGCATTCGATGAACCTGTGGCGCGTGATGAAGACGCTCGACGAGCGTCTGCCAGCGGACTACCTCATCGCCAACGGCGCCGGCAACTTCGCGACCTGGGCGCATCGCTTCCATCGTTATGTGCGGTTTCGTACGCAGCTCGCACCGACCTCGGGCGCGATGGGCTACGGCGTCCCGGCCGGCATCGCCGCGAAGCTGCTCGCGCCCGATCGCACGGTCGTCGTGCTGGTGGGCGACGGCGACTTCCAGATGACCGGACAGGAAATCGCGACCGCGGTGCAGGAGCGTGCGGCGGTGCTCTTCGTCGTCGTCGACAACGGGATGTACGGCACGATCCGCATGCATCAGGAGCGGACGTTCCCGAAACGGGTCTCGGGTACGCGGCTCGTCAACCCGGACTTCGCGGCGCTGGCCGCGAGCTACGGCGCGTTCGGCGAGAAGGTCGCAACGACCGATGCGTTCGACGCCGCGCTCGGGCGCGCGCTCGCGTTCATGAACGACGAACGGCGGCCGGCGTTGCTGGCGCTCGAGGCCGATCCGGCGATCGTGACGCCGTCGATGGTGCTCGCCGATCCCTGACGGAGCGGATCAGCCCGCCGCGCGAAGCCGCCAGTCGAGCCGGCGGCCGGCGTCGAGCGGGACCAGTTCGTCGGCGCCCATCGCGACGCTCTCCGGAATGTCCCATGCGACGCGGTCGAGCGTGATCCGCTCGACGTTCCGCGGCAGCCCGTAGAAGTCGGCGCCGAAGAAGCTCGCGAAGGCCTCGAGCCGGTCGAGCCGGCCCGCGCGTTCGAACGCCTCGGCGTACAACTCGATCGCGTGGAACGCGGTGAACGCGCCGGCTCCGCAGCACGCGCTCTCCTTCGCGTGGCGCGCGTGCGGCGCGCTGTCGGTGCCGAGGAAGAAGCACGGCAAACCCGAAGTCGCCGCCTCGACCAGGGCCAGCCGGTGCGTCTCGCGCTTCAGGACCGGCAGGCAGTACCAGTGCGGTCGCAGGCCGCCGGCGAAGATCGCGTTGCGGTTGTAGAGCAGGTGATGCGCGGTGAGGGTTGCGCCGAGCGTCGGGGCCGTCGTCGCGCCCTGGCAGTCGATCACGTAGTCGGCGGCCTCGCGCGTCGTGATGTGCTCGAACACGACCCGTAGCGCCGGGAACGCCGCACGCAGCGGGATCAGCTGCTCGTCGATGAAGACGCGTTCGCGGTCGAAGAGGTCGACCGCCGGGTCCGTGACCTCGCCGTGGACCAGCAGCGGCAGACCGACCGACTGCATCGCTTCGAGCGCCGGCCAGCAGTGGCGCAGATCGGTGACGCCGGCGGCCGAGTTGGTCGTCGCGCCGGCCGGATAGAGCTTGATCCCGTGCACGAAGCCGCTCTCCTTTGCGCGCCGCACCTCGTCGGGCGACGTGTCGTCGGTGAGGTAGAGCGTCATCAGCGGCGTGAAGCGCAGGGGGTCGGGCAGCGCCGCGACGATGCGGTCGCGGTAGGCGGCCGCGCTCGCGACCGTCGTCACCGGCGGCTTCAGGTTCGGCATCACGATCGCGCGCGCGAACTGTCGCGCGCTGTACGGCAATACCGCCCGCAACGCGTCGCCGTCGCGCAGGTGCAGGTGCCAGTCGTCGGGTCGGGTGAGGTCGAGCGATTGCATGGAGGCGGTGAGCAACGGAGATCGGTCGAAGGAGCGGTGCGCCATGGTGCCACTCGCCGATGCGGGCCGTTGCTTCGAGCCTGTTTCGCCGAATCACACGGGATTGCTTCGTGCCGCCCGCGGCCTTAAGGTCGCGGCTCGGCGGCAAGCATGCGCTGCCTACAAAAAAGAGGAGACCTCGATGGACCTGCCGATGACCCGGGATCAGTCGCACCAGTTGGCGCAGTGGATCAAGACCAACTATGGGCAGCAGATCAACGATGTGCTCGCGGGCTCGCCGTTCACGCTCGACATCGCGTGCGCGATCGCCTGCCAGGAGAGCGGCATCTACCTCCGGCCGTTCACGCAGACGCTGTCGGCCGACGCAGCGCTCGCGCGCTGCGTGTTCGACGCGAGCGGCGATGCCGACGGCACGTCGCGCGGTGCGTTTCCGCAGAAGACCGATGTCTTTCGTGTCGCGTATGGCGACCAGTTCACGAACATGCTGGTCGCCGAGGCGAACGCGACCCGCGCGCTGCGCGGACTCGGCCAGGCGAACTGGGTCTACAAGGGTTACGGCATCTTCCAGTACGACCTGCAGGCGGTGAAGACCGACGAGGCGTTCTTTCGCGACAAGCAGTGGGGGCAGTTCGACGAATGCCTGAAGCGCCTGCTGGCCGTGCTGATGCGGAAGTACGCCGCGACGAATGACGTCCTGCAGTCGATCCGCGCGTACAACGGCACCGGGCAACGCGCCGACAACTACCTCGCGAACGTCAAGCAGTTCATGGTGTTCTCGGCCGAGGTGGGTTGATTCCTTCATCGGCGCCGGTCCGTCGACGCCGCGCCCCGGGTCACTTCGACGCGGTCGAGCAGTCCTGGTCGGTGACGACGGCGCCGGTCGTCGGGGTCTGCGCCTCGTCGACATAGGTGAACGTGAAGGTCAGCCCGTCGCGCATCATCTGCCGCGTGTCGGCGTCGCTGCACAACTGGCGAAGCAGGTAGGCGCGGGCGGTGACGTTGAGATTCTTCGCGCTGCGATCGCCGACGCGGGTGAACGTGTACAGCAGCGACTTGCCGGTGAAGCGGATCTTCTCTTCGCGGAGCACCGGCGAGACCATCGCCGGCAGCGACTGGTTCATTTCGTCGACCTCCTTCTGGACGGCCGACGTCTCGAACGCCGATGCGTTCAGCGACAGGAGGGCGGCGACGATTCCGGTCGCGACGAGAGGAAGGGCGGGTAGGGCACGCATGCGGACTCCTCGGAAGGCGATTGACGGGGTCGCATCTTAAGGTCTTCGAATCGCCGGCGTGCACGGCGGACTAGAATCGGACGCTCCGTTTCCCGGACCCCGCAGACCCATGATCGTGTTCCTCGTCGGCCTCGTGCTGTTCCTCGGCATCCACTCGGTGTCGATCGTGGCACCGCGCTGGCGGATGCAGCAGATCGCGGTCCGCGGCGAGAACGCGTGGAAGGGCTTCTACTCGATCGTCTCGGCGATCGGCCTGGGCCTGCTGATCTACGGGTACGGCCAGGTCCGCGGCGACGGCGTCGTGTGGTACACCCCGCCGACCGCGCTTCGCCACCTGTCGCTGCTGCTGATGATGCCGGTCTTTCCGCTGTTGATCGCCGCCTACGTGCCGGGGCGGATCAGCCGCGCCGCGAAGCACCCGATGCTGCTGGCCGTGAAGATCTGGGCGACCGCGCACCTGCTCGCGAACGGCACGCGCGCCGACGTGATCCTGTTCGGCGCGTTCCTGATCTGGGCGGTCGTCGACCGCATTTCGGTCAAGCGGCGCCCGGCGGCCGAGGCGCACGCGGTGCCGGGCGCGCCGCCCCGCGCGAGCAACGACCTGATCGTGATCGCGGTCGGCCTCGCGGTCTACGCGGCGTTCCTGCTCGGGCTGCATCGGTGGCTAATCGGTGTGTCGCCGCTCGCCGGGATGGGCGGGACGTGAGCACGATGCGGTCGACTTGAACCTTGCGTCGATCGCCTCCGCTCGCACCGGCAAGCGAACGACGCTCGCGAGGTCGCGCGAGCCGACCGAACGTTCGTCAGGTGGAACGAGGCGAAACGCATGTTCGTCATAGGGCACGAGCCGAACGAACGTTCGTCAGGTTGTACGAGCCCAAACTAACGTTCGTTAGGTTGCGTTTGCCGTCTGAGGGCGAGCGATGCGCCTCGATCCCTTGCCGCCGCTTTCACATCTGCCGGAACAGGTGCGCGAACGGCTGGCTGACGAGAACGTGCTCGCGACGATCCTTGAGCTTCAGCACGACGCGGCCACGGAGGTCGCGCGATACCCCTGCGATGGCCGCGACGTTAACGATGGTGCCGCGATGAACCTGCCAGAACGTCGCCGGGTCGAGTTCGTCGAGCAATTCCCGGATGGTCTTCCGGATCAGCGTTTCGCAGTCGGCCGTGACCATGCGCGTGTACTTGGTGTCCGACTGGAAGTAGCAGACCTCGTCGACCGTCACCAGCCGCACGGTCTCGCCGTGCGACGCGTTGATCCATCGCAGCGTCTGTTTCGGCGCACCGAGTGCGCCGATCTGCTGCAGCAGTCGACGGTAGTCCGGAGGCGGTGCGGCGAGCGCCTGTCGCACGCGCCGCAGCGCCGTGGCCAGGCGCGTCACCGAGAGCGGCTTCAGGAGATAGTCGACGGCGCCGTGCTCGAACGCGCTGACCGCGTGCTCGTCGTACGCCGTCACGAACACGATCTGGCAGCGGCCGCTCGCGTGCATCGCGACGTCGAGCCCGCTGATGCCCGGCATCTGGATGTCGAGGAAGAGCACCTGCGGCTCGAGCGCGTCGAACAGGCGGACCGCCTCGAGGCCGTTGGCGGCTTCGCCGACGATGTGCAGCGCCGGCCACAGTTGCGCGAGCGCCGCACGCAGCTCGCCGCGCAGGACCGCCTCGTCCTCGACGATGACGGCGGTCGCGACGACCGCCTTCCCCGGGCCCTCGTCGATGGCGACCGGCTTCACGTCAGCCCTGCTTCAACTCGACGATCAGGGAGCGGACGTTGACGCCGGAAAGGTTCTCCACCTCGTGCGTCTCCGCCTCGCTCCAGAAGACGGCGCCGGCCTTGACCTGCACGACCATCGACTTGCCGTCCTGCGTCACACGCACGCGCGCGTCGGTGAGCGGAATGCTGAGGTGGGCAGGATGCGAGTGGATGCCGGTGCCGCAGACGCCCATTCCCGGCCGCGCGTTGTACTCGAGCACGCGCACGTGGGCGTTCTCCAGCGCGACGCGATAGCTGTCCGGTTGCATCTGCGCCGCGTCCTGTGCGAGCAAGCGTTCCGGAAGCGCGGCGATCGTGCCGAGCAGCAGCAGTCGCCGACGGGTCGTGGCGGCGTCCGATGGCGGGTTCGTCCTCGCTTTCATCGGCATCTCCTTTCGAGGGTGATCAAGGTCGTTGCAGTGCGCCGCGGCGCGGTACGACGAGGCGCAGCGTCGATCGTGGGTCGTCGGATCCGGCGACGCTACGAATCGAGGCGTCTCGACCGCAGACGCGCCTCAGCCGCGTCGAAAGCGCGGCGAGCCATTCGGCCTCGATGTCGTCGATGATGGCGCCGTGCCGGGGTGTCCAGGGGCGCGCACCGATCTCGATCGCGACCGACCTGTCGGCGGTGGTTACCTCGACCACGAGTGCAGCGTCGTCGTCCGACCGTCTCGCGAGCAGTCGTTCGAGGATTGGCAACAGCGTCATCGGCGGCAGCGCCACGTCGTCGAGATCGAGCCCGGCCGGATCGCAACCGGGTGCCGTGCGCCAATCGTAGCGTGCGTCCGGGGCGCGACCGGCCATGCGATCGCGGAGCGCCAGATAGGCAGCGGCCAGTTCGAGCTCGGCCGCGACGGTGGATCGTCCCGAGCGCAGTTGCGGCATCGCACACCGGAGGAATTCGGTGCAGGCGTTGAGCGTCGCCTCCGCGCGCTCGGCCTGTCCGAGGTATTGCCTGCGCGCGGTGTCCATGACCTCGAGCAGGAAGCGTGGCTCGATCCGCTCGACCATGGCCGACACGCGGGCTTCGGCCAGGGCGGCTTCGTTGCGCTCCCGCGCGAGAGAGAGGCCTTGCAGGGCCGCGGTCGTCTGATCGTTCCGTCGCCGCAGCGCGTAGATCGCGGCCGCGACGCCGCCGTAGATCAGCGTGAGCCACCCCACGTAGAGGCTGACCGGCACGGTCGGCGCGGGTTGGCCGAAGATCGGGTCGGCGGCCCGATAACCGAGCACCCAGCGGAGGGCGAGCCCCTCGGCCACCATCACGGGCCCGTGGATCGCTGCGACGAGCGGCAGCAGGACGGCCAGCCTCAACCAGCGGACCTCATCGCGCGTCGACAGCCACAGCGCGAACGACAGCATTAGCCCACCCAGCGCCCATTGAGCGCCCTGCAGGAAGAGCAACGTCGACAAGGGTCGCGCGGTGGTCGCAGTGAACGGCATGGTCGGGATCTCCATGCCCGTGATGACGATGCCCCACAGGACGCCGAACAGGACCAGGCGGAGTGCGCGACTGCGCCGCGATCGGTCGGCGGACCCGCGTGCCGCCTCGGGACCGGAAGGCTCCCCGAGGCCATGGTGGCTCCGCGCATCCATCGGAGCGAACGGCACGGTGGTCATCGGTCGGGATCCACGCGGTCCGGGATGCGAATCGCTGCGCACACGCCGCGCGGCTGGTTGTGCGTCAGCGAAAGCTGCGCCGTCGGGCCGTACGACGAGGCCAGCCGCGCCCGGGTGTTGGCGAGGCCGATCCCCGAGCCGCCGCCGGCCGTCGACAAGCCGACGCCGGTATCGATCACGCACGCGTCGACGAAGGGCGGCAGCCGCCTGACGACGATCGCCACGTGGCCACCGTCTTGCGCGGGGACGATGCCGTGCTTGACCGCGTTCTCCACCAGCGTCGCCAGCGCGAGTCGCGGGAAGGCGCGCTCCGCGAGCGTCTCGTCGGCATCGATGGACCACGTCAGCCGGCCCGACATGCGGACTTCGACCAGCCCGAGGTAGGCGCGCACGAGATCGAGCTCGTCGCCGAGGCACGACGGCCGGTCCGCGGTCGGCGGGACCGCGGCGCGCAGGTAGTCGATGAAGTTGGCCAGCATCGTCTCGCCCTCTTCCGGAGTCGAGCGATGCAGCCGGCGGATCGTCGCCAGCGTGTTGAACAGGAAGTGCGGCTCGATCTGGCTGCGTAGCAGCAGGAGTCGCGACTCGACCGCCTGGCGTTCGAGCTGCGCCACCCGCAGCGAGGCGTCGTGGATCGCCGATCTTCCCCGTACCGCGCGCTGGTAGAGCAGGAAGATGGTCGCGATGGCCAGCGCGATCACGCACCAGCGGCTCACGCGGAGCACCATCGCGCGCGTGCCGATCCCCTGGTATTCGTAGTCGAGCAGGGACAGCAGGGACTCGCCCGAGAACGCCGTGACGACGATCGCGATGGCGACGAGGAGGCGGCGGGGGATCGTCGGCAGGCGCGGGACGCTCGATGCCAGGGCGACGCCCGCGGCGATGCAGGCGGTGACGATGAGGCGATTGCGGAAGATCGTCAGCCACCCCGCTGCGATCGCGTCGACCGGGAAGTTGGCCCACACGAACGGCTGCGCGAGGAACTGCGTGGACAACAGGAACGCAGCCAGCAGCGTCCAGCCGGAGGCCGTCACGAAGAGGGCGATCGTCGCGGACCCCGTCGCGGGGTTCGCACGGGGGTCCATCGGCATCTCGTCGAGAGCAGCCTGGTTCATGCCGATCGCCTCGCGCGTGGCGCTGCGGGCTCACGGCGTGTCGACCTTCGCCGCAGCCCATGCGAGCACCAGTCTAGTCGCGGCGGTGAACGGGCAGAAGGGGCAGAACGAAGCGTCCGGCATTGCGTGAGATTGGACGTTTCCGGTCTGCTTGCGACTTCCATCCGATGAAGTGAAAAAAACCGCGATGAAACCGGCGACGGCCCGACCAATGCATTGGTCGAGGGCCCGTCTCGCCGTGATGCGGTCTCGCTCGGTCGGACCGGTACCTGGTCCGCGCGCGATGCCGCACCGAGGCGTCGCGCAAGCCGGATTCATCGGCGGGATCGGCCTCTTTTCTCACTGAAATCCCGGTTTCGTCAGGTCGCGCCGCTGACGCGCGGCGATCTGCCCAAGATCGCTGCCCAGCGCTGCGAGACCGGCTCCTCGATCCCTGTCCGGCGTGGCGCGTTCCCGCGGCTTACCGGAGAATTCGATGAAGTCCACCTCGCTCAAACGATGCTCGATGGTCACGTCCCTGCTGCTTCTCTTGTGCCTGACGGGATGCGGTGGCGACGACGGCGGCCCACCCCCGGTCTCGATCGATCAACCGGTCGCGATCGTGGCGGTCGGCTCCAATGCGGTGTCCTACTGGTCGGAGATCGCCGTCGCCACGTCGAACGCGACGTCGACCGTGTCGAGCACCCCGGAGGAGCAGAACCCGGTGTATTCGGTGGATCTCGCGACGATCCATGTCGCGATGTACGACGCCGCAACCGCGATCGACGGTCGGTACCGGCCGTATGCCACGACGCCTGCCACTGCGGCTGCAGGGGCTTCGATGCCGGCCGCCGTGAGCGCGGCCGCCTACGGCGTCCTCAAGGGGCTCTATCCGGATCGTGCCGATCAATACGGGTCGGCGTACACGAGTTACGTCGCCTCGATCCCCGACGGCGATGCGAAGACGCGAGGTCTCGCGATCGGGGCCGAGGTGGCCGCGGCCACGCTGACGCTCCGTGCCAACGACGGGCGGATGACGACGCTGCCGCCGCCCGTGCCCGGGACGACGCCGGGCGTCTATCGCGGTCCCCCGCTCGTCTACCCCTTCGCCGGTTCGATGAAGCCGTTCACGCTGACGTCGGTCAGCCAGTTCCGGCCGTCGGGGCCACCGGCGCTGACGAGTGCGGCCTATGCGACGGACGTCAACGAGGTCAAGTTGATCGGCGGCACCGTGAGCAGCGCGCGCACGGCCGACCAGACCGACAAGGCGCTGTTCTGGAACGAGTTCCCGGGCACGCAGTTCCCGCGCAACTTCGCCCGTTTCGCGCAGAGCACGACCGACCTCGCCGAGGCGGCGCGACTGATGGCGTTCATCTACGTCGTGCAGGCCGATTCGACGCTCGCGTGCTTCGAGGCGAAGTACGTCTTCGACTTCTGGCGGCCCGACAGCGCGATCACCCTCGCGGACACCGACAACAACCCGGCGACCATCGCGGATCCGGCATGGACCCCGGAGATCCCGACCCCGCCGCACCCCGAGTACCCGGCCGGCCACCTCTGCTACGGCATCGGCTTCGTGGAGACGCTGCGCCAGTATTACGGGACGCGCAACGTGTCGTTCAGCTTCGACAGCACGTCCACCAACGGCACGCACCATTTCGCGAACCTCGATGCGTTCGCGAGCGAGCTGCAGATCGCACGGATCGCCGGCGGCATCCACTTCCGCTTCTCGACCGTCGACGGCCAGGCGCTCGGCATCCAGGTCGCACAGTGGGTCGCGCAACGCTACTTCCGCAGACGCTGAGCGCACGCGGCGGCCGGCTGGTCGTTCGCGCCTGCATGACGAGCGGCCGGGCGGCCGTCGCGATCAGGCATCGTCGACGCCCGTCCCACAGCGGCGGCGCTGCGTGGCTCGGTCAGCAAACAAACTAACGTTCGTTAGATCGGGCGAAGACGTGGAACCGGCGGCGCGACGTGGCAGCAGCCCCACCGACGGAGCCGAACCAACGTTCGTTAGGTTGGGGACGGAGCGGACGCGGGCGCTCGCTACGTCCGCACGCTCAGTGCGAAAGGATCTTCGACAGGAACAGCTGCGCCCGCTCCGACCGGTTCGAGTTGAAGAACTCGTCGTTCGAGCAGTCCTCAACGATGATCCCCTTGTCCATGAAGATGACGCGGTTCGCGACCTTGCGCGCGAAGCCCATCTCGTGCGTGACGACCATCATCGTCATGCCTTCCTTGGCGAGCGACACCATCACGTCGAGCACCTCGTTGACCATCTCCGGGTCGAGCGCCGACGTCGGCTCGTCGAACAGCATCGCGATCGGGTCCATCGACAGCGCGCGGGCGATCGCGACGCGCTGCTGCTGACCACCGGACAGCTGGCCGGGGAACTTCGCCTTCTGCGCGATCAGGCCGACGCGGTCGAGATACTTCAGTCCTTTCGCGCTCGCCTCGGACGGCGAGCGGCCCAGCACCTTGACCTGCGCGATCGTCAGGTTCTGCTCGATCGTCAGGTGCGGGAACAGCTCGAAGTTCTGAAACACCATGCCGATTTTCGACCGCAGCTTCGGCAGGTTCGTGCCCTTGGCCGACAGCGACGTGCCGTCGACGACGATGTCGCCCTTCTGGAACGGTTCGAGCGCGTTGACCGTCTTGATCAGCGTCGACTTGCCGGACCCCGACGGCCCGCAGACGACGATCACCTCGCCCTTCTCGACCTTCGTCGTGCACCCGGTCAGCACCTGGAACTCGCCGTACCACTTGCTGACGTCCTTGATTTCGATCATTGGCATAAGGCTTGTCCTGCGATGAGATGACGTGAGCGCGGTCGACGAGAAGGGTCAGCGAATGATCGCGACGCGCTGCTGCAGCAGCTTCACGAGGCGCGACAGGCAGAAGCAGATCACGAGATAGACGACGGCGACCGTGAGGTACATCTCGGTCGGCCGGAAATCCCGGTTGCTGACCTTGTCGGCCGCGCCGAAGAAGTCGGTGGCGCCGATCGCGTACACCAGCGAGACGTCCTGGAACAGCACGATGGTCTGCGTCAGCAGCACCGGCAGCATGTTGCGGAAGGCCTGCGGCAGCACGACGTAGCGCATCACCTGGCTGTACTTGAAGCCCATTGCGTAGCCGGCGCCGATCTGCCCGCGCGGGATCGACTGGATGCCCGAACGCATGATCTCCGAGAAGAACGCCGCTTCGAAGATCGTGAACGTGTAATAGGCCGAGCGGTCCGCGCCCACCGGCTGCGGACGGCCGGTGAAGAAGCCGATCAGGATCGGCGCGATCAAATAGAACGCGAGCAGCACGAACACCAGCGGGATCGAGCGGAACAGGTTCACGTAGGCCGCGGCGAACAGCGACAGCGGCTTGACCGGCGACAGCCGCATCAACGCGAGCACCGTACCGAGCAGGACACCGCCGATCGTGCCGACGACCGTGACCTGGAAGGTGTACTGCAGCCCCTTCATCAGGTACGGCCAGTTCGACCAGATCTCGTTCCAGTCGAAGCCGCTCATGCGAAGCTCACCGCGGCGCTTCTCGCTTCGGCGCCGCTCACTTCGCGCCGCCGGTGATGAAGCCCGGCACCGCCGAGCGACGCTCGACGAACGCCAGGATGCGGTTGATGGTCATCGCCAGCCCGGTGTAGAGGACGATCGTGACGATCGTGATCTCGAACACCTGCGAGGTCTTCTCGATGATCTGCTTGTACTGGAAGTACAGCTCCATCATGCCCACGGCGTACGTGACGGCCGAATTCTTGAAGACGTTCATGCACTCCGACGTGAGCGTGGGAATGATGATCCGGAAAGCCATCGGCAGCCGGACGTACCGGTAGACCTGCCACTCGGTGAGTCCGACCGCCAGCCCCGCGAAGCGCTGGCCGCGCGACAACGCGTTGATGCCCGACTTGACCTGTTCGGAGATGCGCGCCGCGGTGAAGAGGCCGAGGCCGCCGATCGCGATGATCCAGTCCGGCAGCTTCTGTTTCATGAAGTCGCCGGCGCCCTTCGGCAGCAGTTCGGGCAGTACGAAGAACCACAGGAACAGCTG
>CAXTDA010000025.1:0-19016 GCA_964242935.1 uncultured Burkholderiaceae bacterium
TCAACAACGCGATCTCGTATTCGGACGAGCACATCGACCTCTATCTCGCCGAGGACCTGACGGCGGGCGAGGCGAAGCTCGACGACGGCGAGTTCCTCGACATCCTCGAGGTCGAGCCGGGGCAGGCGCTGGAGTGGGTCCGCGACGGCACGATCACCGACGTCAAGACCATCATCGGCGCGTTCTGGCTGGAGAAGATCGTGAGCGGTCTGTGGCGTCCGCAGAGGGACGAGGCGTCGTCCTAGCGCGAACCCGCGCGGCGGTTGACGAAGCGTCGCTGCGGTTCGTAGGGGAACACGTCGAGCATGTCGCCGGCGAGGATGCGTTGCTTGTGCAAGGTCCAGTAGGCCGGGTCGAGGAGGTCCGCGTGGTGCGCGAGAAAGGCGCTGCGGACCTGCGCGTTCCCGAGCAGGAAGCGCCCGAACGTTTCCGGGAAGACGTCCTTCGGGCCGACCGCGAACCACGGCTCGTCCGAGGCCGGCGCGTCGTCGTCCCGGGGCGGCACGCGCCGGAAGTCGCATTCGCTCAGGTATTCGATCTCGTCGTAGTCGTAGAACACGACCTTGCCCTGCCGCGTCAGCCCGAAGTTCTTCCACAGCATGTCGCCCGGAAAGATGTCGGCGGCGATCAGGTCCTTGATCGCGTTGCCGTACTCGATCGTGGCACGTTCGATCGATTCGACCTCGCCCGCCGCCGCGGCATCCTTCAGGAACAGGTTGAGCGGCGTCATCCGGCGCTCGATGTAGGCGTGGTCGATGACGACCTCCTCGACGCCGTCGTTGGTGGTGAATTCGAGCAGGCTCGCGCAGAACCGATGCATTTCGTCGACCAGGTCGGGCTCGAAGCGCGCCAACGGCAACGCGACCTTGCTGTACTCGAGCGTGTCGGCCATGCGGCCGACGCGGTCGTGCCGCTTGACGAGCAGGTACTTGCCCTTGATCTTCTCGCGCGTGGTGTTCTTCGGCGCCGGATAGAAGTCCTTGATGACCTTGAAGACGTAGGGGAACGAGGGCAGGTCGAAGACGAGCATCACCATCCCCTTGACGCCCGGGGCGATGCGGAAGCGGTCCCGGCTGTGGCGCAGGTGCACGAGCAGGTCGCGATAGAAGCTGTTCTTGCCCTGTTTGTGCAGCCCGACGGCGCTGTAGAGTTCCGCGCGCGGCTTGCCGGGCATGACGCTGCGCAGGAACTGGATGTAGGCGCTCGGCACCGGCATGTCGACCAGGAAATAGGCCCGTGCGTAGCTGAACAGCATCTCCATGTCGTCCTCGGTGTCGAGGACGGTATCGATGGCGAGGCCGCCCGGGGTGTGCAGCAACGGCAGCGCGATGGGTATCTGCCGACCCCCGTCGATGATCTTGCCGACGACGTACGCCCCCTTGTTGCGGAAGAAGAGGTTCGCGAGCACCCGGATCTGGAAGTTGGCGCGCGGCGGCGATCCGCCGAGGCGGCTCTCCAGCGTGTTCGCCACGTCGGCCGCGTCGCGTTCGAGATCCTCGAATCCGACCCGGAGGTCGAAGTCGCGGACCACTTGCACCCACGTGTCGCGCCAGGTCTCGAGGACGGGGTAGTAGACGCGGTAGGTCGACCCCGGCGCTTCGTCCAGGTCGATGTACGAGGTCGAGATCGCCGGCCGCACGAAGATGAAGTCGTTGTGGAAGTAGCTCCGGTGCAGTATCTTCGTCGTCACCGAGTTGAAGAACGTCTCGGC
Organism: uncultured Burkholderiaceae bacterium; assembly: GCA_964242935.1. GTDB lineage: Bacteria > Pseudomonadota > Gammaproteobacteria > Burkholderiales > Burkholderiaceae_D > CAHJXF01. The sequence goes on from CAXTDA010000025.1 coordinate 1,712, forward strand.
CAGCTCCGGCTGCCGGTGATCGATCAACAGCCCGATGTACAGCAGCTTGGCCTGCTGCCAGACCTCGAGCGGCAGTGCGTCGGCGGCGAACTCGGTCTGCAACCGGCTCCTCGTTTCCTGAACGCGCTGGTCGTAGAACGCGATGCGCTCGCGCATCGCCTCCCGCTGTCCGTGCCAGTCGGCCCGCTCGAAGCGCTGCTTCGCGGCGCGACTGACGTCGCTGAACAGGCGGTAGTGCCGGTCGAATCCGTCGAGCAGGGCCCGGGCGATCGGGAACGCCGGGGTCTGTTGCGTCTTCGGAGCGGTCGGCGAGTCGACGAGCATGCGGGCACCTGGGATGTGCGCGCCGGACAGTCCCGACACACGAGAAGCATTCAACCATGAGCGTTCAAGATCTTCTACAGGCAGGGGCCGACGACGCGGTCGCCATCGCGGCGCCGGGCCGTGTGCCGCTCGACTACCGTGCGCTGCGCGGGTTGGTCGCTGCGACGACCGCGTCGCTGAATGCCGCCGGGATCGGTCGCAACGACCGGGTCGCGATCGTGCTGCCGAACGGGCCCGAGATGGCGACGTGCTTCCTGGCGTGTGCCGCTTCCGTCGCGAGCGCGCCGCTCAATCCGGCCTATCGAGCCGACGAGCTGGAGTTCTACCTCGACGACCTGCAGGCCCGCGCGCTGATCGTCGAGCGCGGCAGCGAATCGCCGGCGGTCGAGGCCGCGCGAAAGCTCGGGATCCGGGTCATCGAGCTGGCGGCGGATGCCGACGCGCCGGCCGGCCATTTCACTCTCGCAGGGATCGCCGACACGCCGCCGACGCCTTCGGCGAACCCGGGTCCGTCCCGGTCCGGCGACATCGCGATGGTGTTGCATACGTCCGGAACCACGTCCAAGCCGAAGCGGGTCCCGCTGACGGCCGGCAACCTGTTCGCCTCGGCGCGGAACATCGCCGCGACGCTCCGGCTGACGCCGGACGATCGGGGCCTCAACATCATGCCGCTCTTCCACATCCACGGGCTGATGGCCGGCCTCCTGGCGCCGCTGTCGGCGGGCTCGCAGGTCTTCTGCACGCCGGGCTTCAATGCGCTCCGCTTCTTCAAGTGGATGGACGAGGCGCGCCCGACCTGGTACACGGCGGTGCCGACCATGCACCTGACGATCGCCGTCCGCGGCAAGCACAACGCCGAGGTGCTGGGGCGCCATGCGCTCCGCTTCGTTCGCTCGTCGTCGTCGGCCATGCCGCCGCAGCTGATCGAGCAGATCGAGACGATGTTCAAGGCGCCGTTGATCGAGTCGTACGGCATGACCGAGGCGGCGCATCAGATGGCGTCGAACCCGCTGCCGCCGCTCGAGCGGAAGCGCGGCACCGTCGGGCGTGCGGCCGGCCCCGAGATCGCGATCCGCCACGAGGACGGCGCGCTCCTGCCGCCCGGGGAGGTGGGCGAGGTGGTCATCCGCGGACCGAACGTCACCGCGGGCTACGAGAGCAATCCGAAGGCCAACGAGGAAGCGTTCGTCGACGGCTGGTTTCGCACCGGCGACCAGGGCACCCTGGATGCCGACGGCTACCTCAGCATCACCGGTCGCCTGAAGGAGATCATCAACCGCGGCGGCGAGAAAGTGAGCCCGCGCGAGATCGACGAGATCCTGCTCGACCATGTCTCGGTCGCGCAGGTGGTGGTCTTCGGCGCGCCGCACAAGCGGCTGGGCGAGGAGGTCGCGGCGATGGTGGTGCTGCACGAAGGCCACGAATGCAGCGAGCGCGAGCTGCAGCAGTTCGTCGCGAAGCGCGTCGCCGGCTACAAGGTGCCGAAGAAGATCCTCTTCGTCGACGAGCTGCCGAAGGGCGCGACCGGCAAGCTGCAGCGGATCGGGCTCGCCCAGCGCATCGGGCTCGGCTTCGGCTCCTACGTCTCGGGCGAGTTCTAGCCGCCGCCCCATGAAGATCGCCATCGTCGGCGCCGGCGCGATCGGCGGGTATCTCGGCGCCAGGCTCTCGCTCGCCGGCGAGCAGGTCACGTTCATCGCGCGGAACCGCAACCTCGCCGCGATCAACGCGCAGGGCTTCCGCCTGGAGCTGTCCGACGGCACGGCGCTGCACGCGCCGGACGTTCGCGCCGTCCAGGATCCGGCCGACGCGGGCCCGCAGGACGCGGTGCTGCTGACGACGAAGTCGCACCAGGTGCGCGAGCTGCTGCCCGGCCTCCGCGCGCTGTTCGGCCCCGACACGATGGTCGTGACGATGATCAACGGCGTGCCCTGGTGGTATTTCCAGCGGCTCGGCGGACCCTACGACGGCCGGACGCTGGCGAGCGTGGACCCGGACGGCGCGCTGGCCGCGGGGATCGAGGTCGAGCGCATCATCGGCAGCATCGTGTATCCGGCGACCGAGCTCGTCGAGCCCGGATTCGTTCGCGTCATCGAAGGCAATCGTTTCTCGCTCGGCGAACTCGACGGCCGGCGTACGCCACGGATCGACGCGCTCAGCCGAGCGCTGATCGCCGCCGGCTTCAAGGCGCCGGTGTCGCGCGACATCCGCAGCGAGCTGTGGGTCAAGCTCTGGGGCAACCTGAGCTTCAACCCGATCAGCGCGCTCACCCACGCGACGCTGGAGGAGATCTGCCGTTTCCCGCCGAGCCGCGATCTCGTCGCATCGATGATGCGGGAGGGGCAGGCGGTCGGCGAGAAGCTCGGGGTCGAGTTCAAGGTCTCGCTCGAACAACGCATCGCCGGCGCGGAGAACGTCGGCGCGCACAAGACGTCGATGCTGGTGGACGTCGAACAGGGACGCGGTCTGGAGCTGGAGGCGCTCGTTGGCAGCGTCGTCGAGCTGGCGCGCATCACCGGGGTCCCGACACCGACCATCGACGCGATCTATGCCACGACGTCGCTGCTGGCGAGGACGCTCGGTTCGCAGGGTGCGCGGCTCGCGCCGACGAAGGCCTGACGACTCGCGAACGCGACGCACCTGCAGGCTCGGCTCCTCGACGTCGACGGCTTCCGGCGCGCCGGCACCCCTGCTCCCTCTACATGCCGGGGTAGTTAGGGCCCCCTCCGCCCTCCGGCGTCACCCACACGATGTTCTGCGTCGGATCCTTGATATCGCAGGTCTTGCAGTGCACGCAGTTCTGCGCATTGATCTGCAAGCGCTCCCCGCCGCCCTCCGCAGCGACGTATTCGTAGACAGCAGCAGGGCAGTAGCGTGATTCCGGCCCCGCGTACTTCGCGAGGTTGATGTTCACCGGCACCGAGTCGTCGCGGAGCGTCAGGTGACTCGGCTGGTTCTCCGCGTGGTTCGTGTTCGAGATGAACACCGACGACAGCCGGTCGAACGTCAGCTTGCCGTCAGGCTTCGAATAGACGATCGGCGTGAATTCGGATGCGGGGCGCAGGCACTCGTGGTCGGCGTGTCGGTGATGCAGCGTCCACGGCACGTTGCCGCCGAGCACCTTCTGTTCGAGACCGACCATCGCGGTACCGACGTAGAGGCCCTTCGACATCCACTGCTTGAAGTTCCGCGTGCGGTGCAGTTCCGCATGCATCCACGACGACGCGTAGGCCGACGGATAGGCGCTCAGCTCGTCCTGCTGCCGGCCCGAGCCGATCGCGGCGAAGGCCGCCTCGGCCGCGAGCATGCCGCTCTTGATCGCGGTGTGGCTGCCCTTGATGCGCGCCGCGTTGAGGAAGCCCGCGTCGCAACCGATCAGCGCGCCGCCGGGAAAGACCAGCTTCGGCAGCGACACCGGACCGCCCGCCGTGATCGCACGCGCGCCGTACGACAGCCGCTTGCCCCCCTCGAGGAAGGTGCGGATCTCGGGATGGGTCTTGTAGCGCTGGAACTCCTCGAACGGCGACAGGTACGGATTGGTGTACGACAGGCCGACGACGAAGCCGACCATCACCTGGTGGTTGTCCATGTGGTACATGAACGATCCGCCGTAGGTCTTCGTGTTCAGCGGCCAGCCCGCGGTGTGCATCACGAGCCCGGGCTTGTGCTTCGCCGGATCGATCTCCCACAGCTCCTTGATGCCGATCCCGTAGCTCTGCGGGTCGCTCTCCTTCGCGAGGCCGAACTTCTCGATCAGCAGCTTGCCGAGGCTGCCGCGCGACCCTTCGGCGAACAGCACGTATTTCGCGTGCAGCTCCATCCCGAGCTGGAACTCGGCGGTCGGCTCGCCGTCCTTGCCGAGCCCGAGGTCGCCGGTGACGACGCCGCGCACCGCGCCGGCCGGGTCGTAGAGCACCTGCGCCGCCGGGAAGCCGGGGAAGATCTCGACCCCGAGCGCCTCGGCCTGCTGGCCCATCCAGCGGACGACGTTCGCGAGGCTGATCACGTAATTGCCGTGGTTCTGGAAGATGCCCGGCAACGCCCATCCCGGCGTCCGCGTGGCCTTCGTCTCGGACAGGAACAGGAAGCGATCCTCGGTGACCGGGACGTTGAGCGGCGCGCCTCTTTCCTTCCAGTCCGGGATCAGCTCGTTCAGGCCGATCGGGTCCATCACCGCGCCCGAGAGGATGTGCGCGCCGACCTCGGAACCCTTCTCGAGCACGCAAACGTTGACCTCCTGACCCTTCTCGACGGCAAGCTGCTTCAGGCGGATCGCGGCCGCGAGGCCCGCCGGTCCGGCGCCGACGACGACGACGTCGTACTCCATCGCTTCGCGCGGACCGTACTGCTCGACGAGCTGCTGTTCACGACCTGCATCCATGGGGCTTCCTGATAGACTCGGCCTCGCTTTGCGCGGCACGCGCGAAGCCTGCGGCTCGGCGAAGAAGGCGTGATTCTCGATGAGAATCCCCGGGGCCGCAAATGGACGGGGCAGCCGTTCGCCGACCCGTCGAAGCGTTCGATCCGGACGCTTCGGATCGATGACGAGGGACACCGACGCGATGGGTATCGAAGTCAATCTCGAAGGGAAGATCGCGCTCGTGACCGGCGCGTCGAGCGGGCTCGGCAATCGCTTCGCGCGCGTGCTGTCGAAGGCCGGTGCCACGGTCGTGCTCGCGGCGCGGCGGATGGATCGCCTGAAGGAATTGCGCGCCGAGATCGAGGCCGAGGGTGGCGAGGCGCATGCGGTCTCGCTCGACGTGACCGACCACGCGAGCATCCAGGCCGCGGTCGCGCACGCGGAGACCGAGGCGGGCCCGATCGACATCCTCGTCAACAACTCGGGCGTCGCGAACACGCAGCGCCTCGTCGACGTCACGCCCGATGATTACGACTTCGTGATGCGGACGAATACCGAAGGTGCGTTCTTCGTCGCCCAGGAAGTCGCGAAGCGGATGATCGTTCGCGCGAAGGCGAACGAGAAGAACGGCGAGCTCGAGAAGCCCGCGCGCATCATCAACATCGCATCGGTCGCGGGTTTGCGCGTGCTGCCGCAGATCGGCATCTATTGCATGAGCAAGGCGGCCGTCGTCCACATGACGCGGTCGATGGCGGTGGAGTGGGGCCGCTTCGGCATCAACGTCAACGCGATCTGCCCGGGCTATATCCGCACCGAGATCAACGAGGCGCAGTTCGACAGCGACGCGGGCCAGAAGCTGGTCGCACTGCTGCCGCGCCGCCGCGTCGGCGATCCGGCCGATCTCGACGGCCTGCTCCTGATCCTGTCGGCCGACGAATCGCGCTTCATCAACGGCTCGATCATCACGGCCGACGACGGGCAGTCCGCGTTCTGACGAGACACCGGATGTCGAACGTGCGTGTCTATCGCAAGGTGATCCCGCTTCGCTGGGGCGATCTCGACGCGATGAACCACCTCAACAACACGCTGTACTTCCGCCTGATGGAAGAGGCGCGCATCTGCTGGTTCAACGAGAACGGCATGATGACGAAGGGCGATGGCGACGGGCCGATCCTCGCGCATGCGTCATGCGACTTCCTGAAGCCGATGACGTATCCGTGCGACGCGCTCGTGACGCAGGCCGTCGTCCGGGTCGGGCGGGCGAGCATGGACCTCGACGTGACGATCGAAGGCGACGAAGCCGAGCCGACGCTGTATGCGAAAGGAAGGAACGTGCTGGTCTGGATGGACTACCGGACCGGCAAGTCGTCGCCGTGGCCCGAGTACCTGTTGAAAGCGTTCGACGGAAACAAGCGCTGAATGAACCGTATGCCATGACCCTGGGGAGGAGTGCATGAACAAGGTTTACCCGTCGGCGGAGGAAGCTCTCGCCGACATCGCGAAGGATGGACAGGTCTACGCCGTCGGCGGCTTCGGCCTCTGCGGCATACCCGAGGCGCTGATCGCGGCGCTGCGCGACTCGGGCGTGAAGAACCTGACGGCGATCTCGAACAACGCGGGCGTCGACGGCTTCGGCCTCGGGCAATTGCTCGCGACCCGCCAGATCACGAAGATGATCGCGTCGTACGTGGGCGAGAACAAGGAGTTCGAGCGGCAGTACCTCGCGGGCGAGCTCGAGCTCGAGTTCACGCCGCAGGGGACGCTCGCCGAGAAGCTGCGGGCCGGTGGCGCCGGCATTCCGGCGTTCTTCACCAAGACCGGCTACGGGACGCTGGTCGCCGAAGGCAAGGAGACGCGCGAATTCGACGGCGAGCACTACATCATGGAAAAGGCGCTGGTGGCCGACGTGTCGCTGGTCAAGGCGTGGAAGGCCGATCGCTCGGGCAACCTGATCTATCGCCGCACGGCGCGCAACTTCAACCCCAACGTCGCGGCCGCCGGAAAGATCACGATCGCCGAAGTCGAGGAACTGGTCGAGACCGGCGCGCTCGATCCCGACGAGATCCACACGCCGGGCATCTTCATCCATCGGCTCGTCGTCAACGCGACGCCCGAGAAGCGAATCGAGCAGCGGACGACGATGCCGTCGATGGCGGGGGCGAGCAGCGCCGCCGGCGGCGACGGGGTCGTGCCGAAGGCCTGAACTCGCGAAGATCAACGAATCGAACGGAGGAATCGACATGCCGTGGGACAGGAATCAGATGGCCGCGCGTGCGGCCAAGGAATTGCAGGACGGCTTCTACGTGAACCTCGGCATCGGCTTGCCGACGCTGGTCGCGAATCACGTGCCGCCCGGCATCGAGGTGTGGCTGCAATCCGAGAACGGGTTGCTCGGCATCGGGCCGTTCCCGACGGACGACCAGGTCGACCCCGACATGATCAACGCCGGCAAGCAGACGGTCACGACGATCCCCGGGTCGTCGATCTTCTCGTCGGCCGATTCGTTCGGCATGATCCGCGGCGGCAAGATCAACCTCGCGATCCTGGGCGCGATGCAGGTCAGCGGGAAGGGCGACCTCGCCAACTGGATGATCCCGGGCAAGATGGTCAAGGGCATGGGCGGCGCGATGGATCTCGTTGCCGGCGTCAAGCGCGTGATCGTGATGATGGAGCACACCGCGCGCCGGAAGGACGGCGGCGTCGACCTGAAGATCCTGCCCGAATGCACGCTGCCGCTGACGGGGCTCGGCGTGGTCAATGTCGTGATCACCGATCTCGGCGTGTTCGAGATCGGTGCCGGCGGCCTCGCGATGACGGAGATCGCCGACGGCGTCAGCGAGGACGAGGTGACGAAGAAGACCGGCGTCCCGGTCGATTTCAGCAGGCTGCATTGACGCGCCCGTCGCGTTTCTTCGGCCAAACAAAAAGGGCCGGCTCCTGTGGAGTCGGCCCTTTTTGTTGGGTCCCGTCGCAGGGACCCGACGAAGTTCAATTCACTTCATCGCGTATTTGCTGCGGTCCTTTCCTTCGATCCACTTGGGCGCGCGACCGCGACCTGTCCAGGTTTCGCCGGTTTGCGGATTCTGGAATTTCGGCGCCGCCGGCGTGCCGGTCCGGCGCTTGCGTTTCGCTGCGATTCCCAGATCGGACGCCTGAATTCCGTAGTCGGTCATCATCGCCCGGATCTGTGCGACGACCGTCGCGATTTCCTTGTCACGCGCCTGCTCAGCCTGCTTCTGCAACTTTTCAATCTGGGATTGCAAATCTTTATACGTGGCCATATCACACCTCTCAGAGGAAACGACGACATCGAACGTGCGCGCGCATTATACGCAAAGTCGAAATGCCGCCAATCGTCCATTTGATTCGCATTGCAAGTCGTGACCGGTCGTTATAGCGCCGCGAGACGATCGAGCGCCAACGCCAGCGTCTCCTCTTTCTTCGCGAAGCAGAAGCGGATCAGCCGCGCTTCGAGCGGACGATCGTAGAACGCCGAAATGGGGATTGCCGCCACCCCTTTCTCCATCGTCAGCCATTCGCAGAATTCCGCTTCGCCGACGTCGTCGCGGACGGCGCTGTAGTCGGCGATCTGGAAGTAGGTTCCGGCGGTGGGCAACAACGCGAACCGGGTATCGGCGAGCCTCTTCTCGAAGTAATCGCGCTTGGCCTGATAGAACGCCGCAAGCTTCGAGTAATGATCGGGATCGACCAGATAGTCGGCGATCGCCGCTTGCATCGGCGTGTTGACCGTGAAGACATTGAACTGATGCACCTTGCGGAACTCGGCGGTGAGCGCGGCCGGCGCGGCGACATAGCCGACCTTCCAGCCGGTCACGTGAAACGTCTTGCCGAAGCTCGAGATCACGAGGCTGCGCTCGGCGAGCGCGGGCCGGCGCGATGCGCTCTCGTGTCGTCGGCCGTCGAACAGCATGTGTTCGTAGACCTCGTCGGACAGCAGGAAGAGACCGCGGTCGACGACGAGGCGTTCGAGTTCGAGCAGGTCGCTTTCGGACAACGCGGTGCCGGTCGGATTGTTCGGCGAATTGACGACGAGCATCCGCGTGCGATTCGTCACCGCGGCCCGCATCTCGTTCCACGGAATGGAGAAACCGCTGTCGGCCGATCGAGTCATTCGCACGAAGACCGGCGTTCCGCCTGCAAGTCGAATGGCGGGCACATAGCTGTCGTAAGCCGGTTCGACCACGATCACTTCGTCGCCGGGATGGACGATCGCGAGCGTCGCCGTCAGGATCGCCTGCGTCGCGCCGGCCGTGACCGTGATTTCCGAATCTGCGTCGTAGCGATGTCCGTAAAGGCTCTCGATTTTCGCGGCGATCGCCTGGCGCAATGGAGGCCATCCGCTCATCGGCGGATATTGATTGTGACCGGACTGCATCGCGCGCGTGACCGCATCGACCAGCGCCGGATCGCATGCGAAGTCGGGGAAGCCCTGGCCGAGGTTGACGGCGCCGTGACGGACCGCGAGCGCGGACATCACGGAGAAGACGGTCGTGCCGATCTGCGGAAGGCGGCTGGTGATCATGATTCGTTCAGTGAGGGGGCGGGCGATTATATCGACGGCTCGATGCACGCCTTCGTTTGCGACGGAAGCCATCCGTCGCTATCGTGACCGACCTCATCTCTTGCACGAGCGACCGCCTCCCCATGATTCGCATCAGCAGCCAATTCGATTCGGGCGCCATCGAGATCGTCTCCCTCGCGTCCGAAGCCGACGTCGAGCGGATCGATCTGCGCATTCGCCGCGACAGCCATCAGGACTTCACGCAGTGGTTCCACTTCCGCTTGCAAGGCGCGCGGCAACGCACTTGCACGATCCGGCTCCTGAACGCCGGCGAATGCACGTATCCCGGCGGATGGGAAGGCTATTCGATCGCGGCGTCGTACGACCGCGCCGACTGGTTCCGCCTGCCGACGACTTATCGCGACGGCGTGTTGGCGGTCGACGTCGTCCCCGAGCGAGACAGCCTGTGGTTCGCCTATTTCGAGCCGTACGACTGGGAACGCCATCTCTCGCTGCTCGGCCGGGCTTCGGCGTCGCCACGCGTTCGTATCGTCGCGCTCGGATCGACCGCGGACGGCCGCGACTTCGACTGCGTCGACATCGCGGAGGCCCCGCAATCGTCGGCCGCGAAACGCAAGGTGTGGATCATCGCGCGCCAGCATTCGGGCGAGTCGATGGCCGAGTGGTTCGTCGAAGGATTGATCGAACGCCTGATCGATGCGAGCGACCCGGTCGCGCGCACCGCGCTGTCGCTCGCCGACTTTCACATCGTCCCGAACATGAACCCGGACGGCAGCGTGCGCGGCAACCTGCGCACCACCGCGACCGGCGCGAACCTCAACCGCGAATGGCTGTCGCCGTCGATGGAATACAGCCCCGAGGTGTTCCTGGTCCGCGAGCGGATGGAAGCGACCGGCGTCGATCTCTTCATCGACGCGCACGGCGACGAGGCGCTGCCGTACAACTTCATCGCCGGCAGCGAGATGCTGCCCGACTTCAGCGACCGCCAGCGCGTCGAGCAGGCGGCGTTCGTGGCGGCGTTCAAGGACGCGAGCCCGGACTTCCAGGATCGCGTCGGCTATCCGCCGGGCAAGTATTCGAGCGACGCGTTGAAGCTCGCGTCGAAGTGGGTCGGCCACCGCTTCGGCTGCCTGTCGGTCACGCTCGAGATGCCGTTCAAGGACAACGCGGACTGGCCCGATGCGCGCGTCGGGTGGAACGGGGCGCGAAGCAAGCGGTTGGGGGAGGCGGTGCTGCTGCCGATCCTCGCGAACCTGCGGAACGCCGGTTGAGCGTCGGTACGCTTTCGTACACCATGCCGCCCGGGCGGCTGGTCGCGCAACGCTGGGCCGGCTTCGACGTCCTGGTGCTGTTGAACGACAGCTTCTTCATGCCGCTCCTGTTCCTGCTGTCCGGGCTGCTCGTGTGGGGCGGCCCGGCGCGGAAGGGTGCGTGGTTCTATCTGCGCGGGCGCTTGCTCCGACTCGGATTGCCCTTCGCCGCTGCCGCCCTGACGGTCGTTCCGCTCGCCTACTATCCGTCGTTCCTGCAAGCGGGCGGCTCGACGGACTTCGTCGCATGCTGGACGGCGACGGTGACCACGGGCTCATGGCCGAGCGGACCGCCGTGGTTCGCGGCCGTGCTGCTGCTCTTCGACGCCGCGGCCGCATTGGCGTTCGTGCTGTCGGGTCAGCCGACGCCGGCATCGCCCGTCGTGCAGCACCGGGGCCTCGGCGAACAGCAGGTCGCCGCCAGGCGCCGCTGGACACTGCGAGGTCTTCCGGGCCAACCTGCGGAACACGGCGTGAGGACGGCGCTCTGCGTCCGATGCGCAGTTCGCCTCCTCGAGCCGACTTTCCGGAGAACGCGATGAACGATGCCTTGGTCGCCCGCATTGCGAGCGATGCGCCGAAGAAGATCCTGGCCTGCGACGGCGGCGGCATCCGCGGCCTGATCAGCGTCGAGATTCTCGCGAAGCTCGAGAAGGACCTGCGAAGCCGGCTCGGAAAGGACGAACGCTTCGTGCTCGCCGACTACTTCGACTTCGTCTGCGGTACGAGCACCGGCGCGCTGATCGCGACTTGCATCGCGCTCGGCCTGTCGATGGATCGCATCCGCACGCTCTACATCGCGAGCGGCAGGCAGATGTTCGAGAAGGCGTCGCTGCTGAAGCGGCTGCAGTACCGGTACGACGACGAGCCGCTGGCGGGGAAGCTGCAGGCCGAGTTCGGCAAGGACACGACGCTCGGCAGCGAAGCGCTGCGCTCGGTGCTGATGCTCGTGATGCGAAACGCGACCACCGACTCGCCGTGGTTCGTGTCGAACAATCCGGGCGCCAAGTACAACCAGCGGGGACGCAAGGACTGCAACCTCGCGCTGCCGCTCTGGCAGCTGGTACGCGCGAGCGCCGCCGCGCCGACCTACTTCCCGCCCGAGGTCGTGACGCTCGCCGAAGGCACGCCGGACGCCTACTCGTTCGTGTTCGTCGACGGCGGCGTCACCGCTTACAACAACCCCGCGTTCCTCGCCTTCCAGATGGCGACCGCGAACCCCTACGCGCTGGACTGGAAGACCGGCACGTCGCGCATGCTGCTGATGTCGGTCGGCACCGGCGCGTCGGCTCTCGCCAACGCGAAGCTCGCGGCGCGCGACATGAACCTGATCTACAACGCGACGTCGATCCCGTCGGCCCTGATGAACGCGGCGTCGGCCGGGTGGGACATGGCGTGCCGGACGATCGGCGACTGCCGGCACGGCGCCGAGATCGACCGCGAGTTCCGCGACATGGTCGGGCCGACGGAGAAGGGCTCATCGAACTCGACCGTGCCCAAGCTCTTCACCTACCTGCGCTACAACGCGGAGTTGTCGCGCCCCGGACTCGATGCGCTGGGCCTGTTGAAGATCGAACCGCAGGACGTCCAGGCGCTGGATTCGGTCGAGCACATCGCGGCGCTTCAGCAGGTCGGCAAGGCCTACGCCGAGCAGCATCTGCGGATCGCGGACTTCGACGGGTTCTGCTGAAGCGCGGTTGCCGGCGTCGCAGTCCGGCACGACCTCCGGTCGAGTTCCCTTCAGAGCGACGCGACGACGCGTTCCAGCCGCTCGCGGGCCTCGGCGTCGGCGACATGCTGCAGACTGATCTGCAGGTGACCCCGGACGCTCTCGACCTGCCATCGGGCGCTTCCTTCGGACCGCACTTCGTCGGCGAGCTCTTCCGCCTTGTCGGCATTACCGGCATCGAACGCGGCGACGAGCAACGTCGGTCGCAGCCACGGGTCGGTCGCGCCGCGCCGCTTCGCGCGTTCGCACGCGGCGATCAGGACCCGCAGCACGGTCTGGGCGCGGTCCTCGTCGCCCCGGCGCTTCCGCGTTCGATAGAGCGCGGGGAGATTGCTCGCGCAGTAGTAGTCGTTGAGATCGAGGTCCATCCCGCGTTCGTAATGCTCGATCGCCCGGGCGAGCGCCTGATCGCGATCGCCGCGCGCCGTCGCCGCGTTCATCAGCCGCTTGTAGCGGCCGCCGAGCAGACCGAGGCGCTCGGGCGTCGGTCCGGCAGTCGCGACGAGCGCCTCGAGCTCCGCGATCGCGTCGACGAACTTGCCGGTGTTCGACAGCGCCAGCGATCGTTGCTCGCGCACTTCGGCCAACGAGTGCAATTCGTCGGGCAGCGTCTCGACGAACGCGAGCGGAACGCTCCAGTCGTCGGCGTTCTCGGCGCAGTCGCGCAGCAGCCGCAGCAGCGCGAGCGCGACCGGCGGTGTCATCGGCGGACGACCGTGCACTTCGACCAGGTCACGGGCTCGCTGCATCCGCTCGTCGCGGGGCGCCGCCCGGACCGCGCGCACCTCGGCCTGGAACGCCGCCTGTTGCGCCATCTGGTCCTTCATGCTCGACGCATCGCCTTCGCGCACGTCGAACGGATAGCCCTTGATCGACTCGTGCATCGGCGAGTTGCCGCGGCCGAGCGTCAGGATGGCGCCGCGGATCGCGTTCTGCACGCCGGCCGCGGTGTCCGCGTCGATGTCGCCTTCGGGCAGCGGATAGCGCACGGTCCGCATCTGCGCGACGTCGAACAGCGGATGCGACCAGTCGGCCGCGAGCAGGACGCAACCGGTCTGCTTCGCGGCGTGGCGGATCCCGATTTCGTAATACACGTTGCCGTTCGGGATCGTCATGTCGGCTAGCACTAGGTCGGCGAAGTACAGCCGCTCGAGCATCTGCGTGATGATCAGCGCGCCGGTGTCCTGGTCGGCCCGGACCGGCTCGTAGCCGAGCGCCGTGATCACCGGTACGTACGCGCGGTCCCACAGCGCGTTGAAGTCGATCTCGGCCGGTCCCTTTCCCGGCTCGGCCTGCGTTGCCTTGCGGCCGTACGGCATCACCATGAAGCAGAGGGGTCTCGGCATCGCTTCCTCACCAGAGAAGGGTGGTATCGATCCGATGGATCCGCCCGTGGTTCGCGGCCACGGCCTCGAGCAGGTGGCGGGTCCCGCCGGGGCCGTCGCCGCCCTTGCCGTCCCAGAGGCACACGAAGTCGACCTTGTCGGCACCGAAGCGACTCGCTTCTTCGAGCATCCAGACGTTGACCTGTTCGTACGGGTCCTCGCCGTCCGCGAGCGGCGGCCGTTCGTCCGGCATCGAATGCAGCGCGGCGATCGAGCGGATCGCGACGAAGCGCGCGTGCCAGTCGGCGTTGGCGAAGTCGACCGAGCGCTCGACGAACGTCGGCTCGTCGAAGGGCAGATAGAGCTCGAGTCGCGCGCCGCGCGAGTTCATCGCCTCCGCGAACAGCAGGTCGCCGCCGCACGCGCCGCTCGACACCGCGAGGTCTTCGGGGCCGATGTCGAGCGCGTCGAGGACATCGGCAATGGCGCGCGCCGCGCTGCCTTCGTTCTCGGGAGGAAAGCGCGGTTCGGGGCGATCGGGGGCGTCGATCATGTGACCGCTGAAGAGCACGACCCGGCGAGGGGGGTGGGCGTCTTTCATGCAAATCCCTTCAATGCGCGACTCCAGTTGCCGAAGGGCGTCGAGAACAACTTGTACGGCGACCGTCTCATGGAGTTGCCGCTGTCGATCGCCGATGAAGAGGTCACGGGCCATCGCTTCGCCTCTGGCCTCGAACACTCGATCGGTCGTCTGTGTCCCGCACCGGATCGAGAGACTGGGATTCGTTATCTCAGTCCCGCGACATCACGTCAATCCGTTTGCGGTCCGTCGAGCCGCTGTTCCGGCACCGTCAACGCGAGCACGAACGCGAGCGAGGCGATGCCCGCGGCGATCAGCAGCAGGCGCCGGAACGCCGCCTCGACCAGCGCCGCGGACTCCACCGATGGCGCCGGAAGACCTTCGGCCGCACCGCCCGCCTCGCCGAGCAACGGGTGCAGCAGGTCGCCGTTGCCGTGCATCGACGCCAACAGGATCGCCGACAGCGTCGCGACGCCGATCGCGCCGCCGAGCGACCGCGAGAACGCGGTGCCGGCCGTGGCCACCCCGAGTTGCGAGCGCGGCACCGCGTTCTGCACCGCGACCAGCGACGACGGCATCACGATGCCGGCAGCAAGGCCGACCACCGCCATCAGGACACCGGTCGCGGTCGCGTGGACCGGCGACACGAGCGCGAGCCCGATGAGGCAGAGCGGGATGCAAGCGGTGCCGATCACCTGCTGCGGCTTCGTGCGCCCGGTCTTCAGCATCACGCGTCCGCTGACGAAGGCGCCGAGCGGGATCGTGAAGGTGAGCGGCAGCAGCCGCCAGGCGGCGTTGTCGGCCGTGACGCCGGCGACCAGCTGGAAGCGGAGCGGCGATAACGACGAGAGCGACACCAACTGGAAAAAGCAAATGAACAGGATGCCGCAGCAGGCGGCGACGAGCGGCATGCGGAACAGGTGGATCGGGATGATCGGCTCGGGGGTCCGCGTCTCGTGGAAGAGGCAGAGGCCGAGGACGACGACGGCCGCACCGAACAGCGCGAGGTTGTGCGCGTCGTTCCAGCCCACGCCCTGGCCCATCCGCGTGATCGGGATCAACAGCGCGGTGAGGCCGGCGACGAGCAGCACGGCGCCGACGTAGTCGATGCGTCGCCGGATGCCCGCGACCGGCAGCGCCAGCAACGCACGGCGCGAGACCATGAACGCCGCCGCGCCGAGCGGCAGGTTGATCCAGAAGATCCAGCGCCACGTCAGGTAGTGCGTCAGCAGGCCGCCGACCACCGGGCCGGCCACGCTCGCCACCGCGAAGACGCCGCTGATGTAGCCCTGGTAGCGGCCCCGCTCGCGAAGCGGCACGACGTCGGCGATGATCGTCTGCGAGATCGAGATCAGGCCGCCGCCGCCGAGGCCCTGCAGGACGCGCGCGACGATCAGCTCGGGCATCGTCTGCGCGAGCCCGCACGCGACCGACGCGATCAGGAACACGACGATCGCGACCGACAGCAGCTTCCGCCTGCCGAGCAGGTCGCCGAGCTTGCCGTAGATCGGCGTCACCACCGTCGATGCGACGAGATAACCCGAAACGACCCACGCGATCAGCGAGAAGCCGTCGAGGTCCCGTGCCATGCGTGGCAACGCGACGGCGACGATGGTCTGGTCGAGGGCACCGAGCAGGATCGCGAGCATCAGCCCGACGATGATGCTGCGCCGTTCCGCATGATCGAAGCGATCGGCCGGATCGACCGGCCGGTGTCGCGCCGCAGCGGACTCGGCGTCCGGTGCCGGAGACACCGCTTCGCCGCTGGCGGCGTCCGACTGGGCAGCCAGGTCGGACGGCCGGCCGCTCAATGCAGATGCGCGCGCGGCGCTTCCGTTTCCTCGGGCAATTCGGCGTGGACCAGGTCGCCGACCGGATCGGCGAAGAGCGGGGCGCCGCAGTCGTCGCAGAACTCGAGCGGGAACGCCTGTTCGAGCAGCACGATCTCGGTGACGCCGTTCTCGCGCAGCAGCGCGGACAGCTGCTCCTCGGGACCGTCGACCTCGGGACCCTCCTCGCGACCGAAGAGCGGCCACACGACGCCGTGGACGACGTCGGGGTTCCGCGCGAGCGTGAAGCCGACCCGGTACTCCTCCGGCAGGTCGTTGCCGAACGCCGCGATCACCGCGCGCAACTGCGGCGGCTTGACGTCGAGCGCGCCTTCGAGAAACGCGATGGCCGCGCGGATCGCGTACGGCCGGATCGCGCGGTCGGACTCGCGCGACGACACGTGATAGCCGTCCGGGATCAGGAGGTCGAGCACGCAGCCCGGCATCAGCGTCGCCAGCGTCGGCAGGCCCTGGTCGCGCCAGCGCTCGAGCGCCTGTTCACGACTGAAGTCGCGGCGTTCGGCGCCGCGCGCTTCGGGATGTTCCTGCCAGCGGAACAGCGGCGCGCCGGGCTTCGCGACGAACGCGGCGAGCAGGTAGCGCGTGTCGGCGAGCAGCGGCGCCGTCTCCGGCAGGCGCTTGGCCGGTGCCTTCTTCTCGTCGTGGCCGAGCGCGCGCCGACCGAGCGAGCGGGCGAGCGCATGCACTTCGGAAAAGCTCCGCGGCAACTGGTCGATCGAATAGAGATAAGGGGCGATTGCGACGAGCGTGTCGCCGGCCGCGCAATGCGCGCGCAACTGCGTCTCGAGGACGGCCGCCTGGTCGGCCTTGATCGGACCGGACGGGATCGAATAGCGCGACCAGGCGAGGATCGGCGCCGCGACCAGCAGCACGGACCGCGGCTGGTCATCGACCTGCAGCGACGCGGCCTCGGCCTGCGTCTCGACGATCTCGATCAGCGCATCGAAGCCGGCCGGCGACGTCGCGTCGAGATAGTCGAGGACCGCGTCGATCGTGGTGTCGGCATGGACCTCGAGCAGCGACTCGACGTCGGCCGCGACCAGCGCGTCCCAGTAATCCTCCTCGATGCGGCTGCCCGACGCGGACAGGCTCTGCGCGTACGAGGCGAGCCGTTCGCCGTCGCGCGACAGGCGCGGCAACGAGGACTTGTTGCGGGAACGTTTGGTGGCCATGAAGAGTGAACTGCGATGCGGGATCGCGGGACGGCAGCTGCGAGGGGCCGTCAGGATAGCAAAGTGGCCCGCGAAACGCGTCGAGGGGCCGCGGACGGCCACCACGCCGTCC
>CAXTDA010000026.1:0-18570 GCA_964242935.1 uncultured Burkholderiaceae bacterium
TCGTCGCGCCAATTATAGTTGGCCGCGACGTTCACATAGGCGACCTTCTCGCGCCTCGTGATCTTGCCGACATTGCCGATGATATGAAACTCGGCGACATTCCTTGGCATCTCGTCCTCCTGTGTTGATGGTCGCACCGGCGCGCGCCGGGTTGGGTCAGTCGCGGCCCTCATCGCGGTGCCGGAAATGATATTTCGCCACGTTTTCGGGGGTCGCGTAGGTCCGGTACGCCCTGATCCAATCGGTTCGGAGTGCGGCTTGCGCCGTCGCCAGCGGCACCCGGCGTTCGCACACCAGCCGCCACAAGACGTAGGCGAGGACGTTCTTGTCGCCGGCGTTCGCCGGTCCGCGCCGCGGCTGGAGCCAGAGGTCACGCCGGTCGAGCGGCGCGCCGCCGAGCGAGATCGGAATCAGATGGTCGAGCTCGTAGTCGGCCATCGGCTCATCGGGATGTTGGGCTTCCATGAGGCGTTGCTTGATCGGCCCGGTGATTGCATAGGCCGGTCGAACCGAACGTGCATATCCCGGCCGGCAGATCGTCGCTTCGATGTTCGCCTGAGTGACGCCACGATCGATCGCCCCAGAAGTTTCCGGCGGCGGCAGCATGGATCGGTCCGCGGCGGGAACGATCGGACGCGCGAGAGTCGCGGACAGGCCCTTGACGGCATCGCAGAAGCTGCCGGCGCTTGCGCAGATCGACCTTCCGGCATCGATGCCGGTGGATCGTTCCGGCGACGGTCGGTGCCAGAGTGCGACCGCAGCGACAAAGGCGAGGCCCCCGAACAGCGCCCGCCCTCTCAAGCGCCACCCGCGCTGACCGGGCGCAGTAGGCGATCACGGGTAAGGGATGTCCGCAACGGCATAGTCCAATAATATAATATAGCACGATAATGGACAGAGGTTTTTTGAGGCTACGGCTCCTGGTCAGCAAGCGCGCCATCAATGCGCGGCCATCTTGTCGGTCCGGAAACCCCACAGGCTGCGGCCGAGATCGAGTTCATCGCGCTTAGCCTTCAGAACCATGCCAGCGAAATAGGCGCCGGCGGTCTGGCGAATCTCGTTTCGTGCCTGGCGCTCGGCGGTGATCATGATCGCGACCGAAGCGCCGTCCGGTCCGAGCTTGTCGAGGGCGTCGACCCAGGTGCCGGTGCGGATTCCGAGATCGTGGCGAAGGCGAGACGCCGCGTGATGAAGATCGGCCCAGCCCGGTCGCTCGGCCGTCACGTACATCGCGGTCGTCGGGAACATCTCCACCAATTCGGGGGGCCGCGCCTTGAATGTGCTGTTTGACGGCGAGGCCGGGAGCTTCGCTTCGAGGGGAGCATGACCTCTCGAGATCGACCTACAACCCCGCTCAGCCTCTACCTCTTTAATGGCACCGGGAGTGGTTTGTATAGGCATGGAGGGTGCGGATTTTGACCCTGACCCGTCTAAATCA
Source organism: uncultured Burkholderiaceae bacterium (assembly GCA_964242935.1). Taxonomy (GTDB): domain Bacteria; phylum Pseudomonadota; class Gammaproteobacteria; order Burkholderiales; family Burkholderiaceae_D; genus CAHJXF01. The sequence goes on from CAXTDA010000026.1 coordinate 1,439, forward strand.
TCATAAAACATGAAGCGATCGAGTGTGTCGCTGATCTGTTCTTCGACTTCCGGTAATTGGTCCAGCGCCGCCTGGTATGCGTCGCTGTCGCGGGCGGCGCGCGCTGCCGCAGCGATCGCCGCCACCCGCTCGATGCCGTCCTGAAGCGCGATCCAATGCGTTCCGGTAAGCCTGAGGTCTGCGGCCTGCGCGAGTGCCTGGCCGACCATGCGGCGGACGCGGCCGATCTCCTGCCGCCCTTCGCGGAACAGCCGTGACTGCGCCGTCTGCGCGTCGGCGAGCGCGCGCAGCTCGGCGTAGCGGATGCGAAGCGGGGACAAGTCGAGACCGAATGCCTTGCTGATCACGCCGGCGTCGTCACGGCGACCGGTGCGGCGGCCCTGGGCGCTATCGCGCGGCATGACGAGCCCGAGCGACCGGAGTTGCCGCAGCCGCGCCTTGATCCCGCTCTCGGTGACGCCGGCCAGCTCGGCGAGCGTATAGTTGCTCGGCCACGCGAGCGGTGTGCGGCCGTCCTTCCAATCGTCAGGCCGGGTGTAGCCGATCAGGTGCTTGAGGGTCTCGAGCGCCGGCGTGCCGAGCCCGAGGCCCACCCTCGCGCCGTCGAGCACCAGGTAGAGCGAGTTGCGCTCGACGTCGCCGGCGGCCGGCTCGCGCATCTCCAGGTCGCGCGCAATCTGGCGCGATAGCGCGGTGAATGGCCGAAAGCCGGTCCGGCCAGTGAGGGCCGTTTGAATATAGGTCATCGTTCGTCCCCTCGTGCGAGGGACCGTCAGCAGGCAAAACTAAGGCGTGGCGCGAAGCGCGCTCCCTTGAACCGGGGCTCGGAAAAGGCTAAGTGGGAGATCGTCGAAGGATCGGTCAGCGTTTGGCGACGCTGCCACATAGCGATTTCAGGGTGCCCGGCCTCGTGCCGGGCATTCGTTTATGTGCTCACGGTCTTTTTCCCCTTTGCCGACAGCGAGATTCGCGCAGCTTGTCCTGTTGGTGTTGCCGACACCCATGCTGTGCGTAACCCTCGCGGACTCGTGCCATCGGGCGGAAAAGCCCATCAATGTTCGTGCTTTCGGGCGGAGAATGGGGTCGCGGTGAAAGCCCGACCGACCCGCCGACCGATATGGGACTCGTGCTTTCAGGCGGAAAACCCCGTCCCAGACCCCCCGAGCGCCGGCCGTGATGCCGAATCGGGTCTGACGAGAGGCTGACAACGCTGATTTGGCGCGATTAGCGCCCTGCGAAGGCGTCGCGAGGATGCTCTCGGGCACACCGTACTAACGAGCGGAAAAGCCCATCGCCCACTTCGTGCTTTCGGGCGGGAAACCCGCAGGCCACGGCTTTCAGCTGATTTTCGCCTTTCCGGAGGCCTTTCGCGGCCGTGGACCGGTGACGCGCAGGCCCTCATTCGGCGCGATCGTGACCAGCGTCGAAATCTTGGGCCTCCCGCCGTTCGGCCCAGGCTCCTTGGTGTCGGTTAGCGAGAGCGTATATTCCGGAAGCGATTGCTCCTTCGCCACCTCGCGGAGCGTCCGCTTGAAGTTCTCGATTGATCTCGGCTCGAGCGAGCACCCCACACGGTCTGCTAGATCGACGGCGTCCGCCTCGAACCGATTACCGTCGAGACAATTAAACTTGGCCAGTTCGTAAAGACGCCGCTCGATCGGACCGAGCTTGAAGAAGTCGTCGTGGTAGGCGGCGATTCGACGATCCGAAAGGATCGCTCGATGAAGCCAGTCGCAGAGCATGACTTCGATATGTTTGACCCGCCGCTCGCCATTGGGGAGCTTCGTATATTTGATGTCGGCCTTGAGCAGCCATGAGAAGGCGCTGTCCGACCCTTCACCACCCGTCTCGATATTGGTGATGATCTGCGTACCTTGAAGCCGGTTGAGCGACGCCTTCAGAGACGTGTAGGAGCGCGCCGATGCGTTTGTGCCGGTCATGCGGAACAGATCGTTGGCGGTGAAGCTCAGATAGCGATCGACCGTTTCGCCATTTTCGAGCCGCTCGACCATGAGACTTGCGATGTAGAGCAGGATTTCCTTGTCGTAGATCGTCGCAACGCCCGTCTTGCTCGGGTTGATCTCGATCCGCGCGGCGTCGCTCTCGAACGTCATCGGCTCCATCTGAGCCCGTTTGGTCAACGCGAAGAACGGAAACTCGGCCACCGTCCGCTCGCCCTGGATGTCGCCGTAGAGCGGGCTATCGAGGCGGAACATCTCGCCTTGGGAGGGGATGATCTTCGTCATGCCGCCTCAGCGATGCGGGCGGCATCGTGCTTTTGGGCGGAAAACCCCCTCGTCGAACGGTCAGGCGCCGGCACCGGCGCGGCAGTGAGGTCATTGCCGACCTCGGCCAGGATCATCTCGAACACCGGGCCATAAGCGAGACTGCGGAAGCGGAGCTGGACCCGGCGGACATAGTCGGCGAGCTCACCGGCGACGATCGGCGAGATCCTGCGGAACGTGGTGTCGGGATCGGCGGACCGCTGGACGAAGGTTTCCGGCTGCGTCGTGGCCATGCACTTGCGGATGACACGAGCGACCACCGCATCGCGTGATCGGAGACGATAGCGCTGCTTCAAGGCGTCGATCCGCGCAACGGTTTCGGCCGAGAGCGACATGTTCAGATTCTGGTGCCCGGTCGCGTAAAGCTCGCGACGCTGCTGCTGGACCAGCTCCTTCATCGTCTTGCGGCTCGTCGTGGGTCGAGGATGCACCATTGGACTTGGGTAACGTGGTGACCGTCGATCTGTCAAATTGGAATGCAAGCCATGCTGTAAATCGGTTAATACTGCGGAGCGTGTTGTCTCGATCTAAGGTGGAAGGGGGACGCCTGATTATCGGCTGGCGCCAATGTGAGACCGCAAGAGGAATGGGCAGATACGTCGAGCTGGACTGCGCGCTACCCGCCGCCAAGGTATTTGGTGAGCGGCTGAAGCAGCGCCGGCAAAGCCTCGGACTGAGCCAAGCGCAACTTTTCGAGCAGACCGGGATCACCGCCGCTTACATCTCCGTCATCGAGCGCGGCCAAGCGAATCCTACGTTGGACATGATGGTGAAGCTCGCCGATGCCGTCGGCGCGGAAGCGTGGGCGATGATCCGTCCGGACGACCAAACCGTGAGCGCGAGCGGCTAATCCAACACGACTGAACTAGTCGTTCCGTCTTTCTTCTTCTCTCGGCCGACCCGGCGATCGCGGTCGTGCCGATCGAGAAAGTTGAACAACGTGGATCGCGCCACGCCTAACTCGTTCGCAACCTCGGTAGCCGTCGCACCTGGCTGATCCAACCGCGCACGAATGTCGGCTAGCTGATCTGGGCCGAGCAACTGCTTGCGCCCGCGGCGATCCGCCGGATGGGTCTTGATACCGTGAAGATGGCGGTTGTGGCCGTCGAGCGCCTCCAAGAGGGCATGGAGCTTATTGTCGGCGCTCGGCTCGATGACGATGCCGGCCGAGATGATCTCGAACGCGATGCCCTTTCGCAACATGCGGGACAGCACGCGCATCAGCGTTGTGGTTGAGAGTTTGATGCAGGTTAGATCATAAACCTTGATGCGATCGCCGGCTCCGAGGCGGATCCCGTGCTGCGCCAGCACGTCGGCGAGTTTGTTAAAGCCTCGCTTGCCGGCGACGACCACATAGTCGTCGGGCGCCAGACACGCTTTTTGCTCGTCGACGGTGGCCGAACCCTGGCATTCCGCAAGAAAAGCAACCGTCGTGCCCAACCCTTCACCCTTCGCCGTCACTCCGCGGGATGGCTGCTGAGCGGCCGGGCGCGGAGCATCCAAAGCGGCCCAATTCTATGCGACCCTTGCGAGGTCGGCAACAGGATCGCGCGGGCGACATCAAAGCATTGCGGAAGTGCAACGATCTGATTTCGTTCGGACAATTGCAATTGCCCGTTGCCATATGCGTCAACTTGGTTCACTGGTTTATCTGGACTGTGATTGGCGTAGGAGGCGATCGTGTTCCCGGCGTGGCTTACGGTTAAGGCGATACAGCTCTGCGCGGCAGGGTTGGGCGCTCCCGGCGCTCCGCCCCCGGTGCAATATGCGATCGCGGTCCACACGGGCGCGAGCCTCACTCGCCAGCCGGAGAGCCAGACCGACGCCGAAGCCACCGTTCGCGATCTGATTACGCTCGGCGCCGATTTCGAGGCCGGGCCGCTCGCGATTCGGGGTCAGGATTTCGCGACCTTCGGCGTGACGGCAGCCTCGGTGTTCGACGCCTGCGCGCTCGCACACGTCGATCAGGGTTCGGACACTGCGGCCGCTCACCCAGCGTCGACGACCGTGTCCGGCGTCACCGCGCTGCTGCGCCAGTCGTTCGGTGCCAGGATCACGGACACGATCCGCCCGATGAACGCGACCTACGGCGCGCGCTACAGCTGGCACAAGTTCGGCCAGGCGATCGACTTCGTGCCGGTCGCGGGCGTAGGGTCGATCACCCGCGAGCAGATCCGGGCAATGATGAGCGCCGCCGGCGTCCATCTCATCGAGTTGCTCGGGCCCGGTGACCCCGGCCACGCCAATCATTGGCATATCGCGTTCGCCCGACCCGGGCAGGTCATCGATCGGATGCGCCCGGTGGAGGGCGCCGAGGACTGGCTGATCGACGTCGCCAGCGCCGACCTTTCCAACCAGCCGGTTCAAGCGACCGACGCGCCTGTCGCGCCCGCGTCGGGTCGCCCCGCCGAGAGAGCCCCTGCGTCTTGGGACGTCTTCGCGGCAGCCGAATGGCGCGCAAGCCAAGGAAGCGCGTCATGATTGCCGGGATCACGAACAAGCTTGCGGGCTACGCCGGCGGACTGGCGTACCCGATAGCAGGTCTGGTTGCGCTCGCGGCGCCGCAGCCGGCCTACGCCTCCGACTGGGGCTGCCAGGTGATCCTCTGCCTCGCGACGCCGGGCTCGCCGACCACCTATGCCGAATGCGTTCCGCCGATCACCAAACTGTGGAACGTGCTGGCGCTGGGCGGTTCGTTTCCGACCTGCACCGGGGTCGGCATCCTCACCCGTAAGACCAAGCACGGCTATAGCCTTACGGTAACGCGATCGGACGGCGGGACCTCGCGCTACGCGCTCGACACCCGCACCCAGACGGTGACGGGCCAGTGATCTACGACATCCCTGCTATCACCGAACTCGCGAGAGCCTGCGCGCCGGAGATCGCGACGGAGGCGGTGGTCCCGCTCGTCATCACCGAGAGCGGCGGCGACCCCTTGCAGATCAACGTCAACAAGGGACCGCGGGTACGCGCCCGGTCGGCTGGGGAGGGGGCTGCCCTCGTTCGCCGCTACCTCGCCGCCGGTTATACGGTCGACGTCGGGCTGGCGCAGATCAATTCGACCAACTTCGCGCGCCTCGGTGTGACGGTCGAACAGGCGTTCGAGCCGTGCATCAATCTGCGGCTTGCGTCGATCGTGCTTCAGCAAGGCTACGGCCTGGCTTCCCGTCACTATGCGGGGTTGGATGCGATCTCGGCGACCTACTCGCTGTATAACACCGGCACGCTGACCCGTGGTTTCAGGAACGGCTATGTCGGGCGCGTCTGGACGGCTGCGGCGGATCTTGGATCGATCGACACGCCGCCACCGACGCCGTTTGCGGCAACGATGGTTGCACCGGGTTCGCGACCGAAGGCACATGTCGATCGCGAGGATTGGGTCGTCGGCCAGGTTCCGGCCGGCGTGGTCGAGGTGTTCAAGTGAGCGCCGACAACAGCATCGTGCGAGCCGGCGGCGATGGCGAGCTGCCGGCTGAAGCGGTCGGCTTCCAGCTGCCGCCGGCGCTGGCGTCGCGCTACGAACTGCGCGTCATCGATGGCGCGGACGGCGAGCAGCGACTTGGCCTGTTCCGACCGCAGGACCGCGAAAACCCGTCGATCGACATCAGCAACGACCGCATCGTCGCGCGCAGCGAGGATACCGAAACGATCGCCGCGCTGATCACGATCGCGAAGTCGAACGGCTGGGAGCGGATCGCGGTCGATGGCTCATCCGAATTTCGCCAAGCCGTCTGGGAGGCCGCGACACGGGAGGGCCTGGCGGTCGGCGGCTACGAGCCGAGCTTCGCCGAACAGGCGCGGGTCGAAGAGGCCCGCCGAGCTGCGATCGAGCTCGAAGCCCGGGCGATCGCGGACCCGGCCACACCCGATCGGGGACGGTCTGCCGCGCGTGAGCCGGTCGGCGACGATCCTGAGCGTCGCGCCGCCAGCGAGCGGCTCCGCGAGGGCGAGAGTCTGGCGGAACTCTTCCTTTGCGGCGACGCGGATCGCATCGCGGCCGAACCGGGGCTTGCACGGGCGGTGCAGGCCCAGGCGGCGATGGAGCAGCATATCGGCGAGGTTTTCGGCAGCGACATCGAAGGACGAGCGTCGGCCAACCTCGAAAGCCGGCAGATGATCTCGGACGCGCTCAGGCATGGTCTCGATGTCGCGGTCCGCGAGCCGACGCCGACCCGGCAGCTCGAACCGGCCCACGCTCGTTCCGAATTGGAAAGATAAACCCAGCCATGGAGAAGCACATGAACTCGGAATCGTTTGCGGGCCGGCTCATTTCCGACCGCCGCGCCCGCCAGGTGGTCGGCTTCGCCGGCACCCTGGCCCTTGTCGCGATCGCACAGCCCGCGCTTGCGCAGAGCGGCGGCACCGCGATCGAAGGCGGCCTCAACACGATCAAGTCGTGGATGGTGACGATCGCGTCAGTCGTCGGCGTCATCGCGGTGATGGCCGTCGGTTACGCGAAACTCACCGGGCGGATGGACTGGGGCCGCGCGGTCACCGTGCTGATCGGCATCGGCATCATCTTCTCGGCGACGACGATCGTCGGTTGGATGAGCTCGGGTGGCTGAGGCCGAGAAGCTGGCCGAGGACAAGGTGTTCCTCGCCATGACCAGACCGTCGGTGTTCATGGGGCTGCCGCTCGAGGCGATCCTGCCGATCATCATGGTGTGCATGGTGCTGTGGGGCATCATGCACAATCCCTTCTACCCCTTGGCGCTGTTCGGCGCGCTCTACTTCCCGGCACGCATGGTGGTCCATTACGACTACAACGCTTTCCGGCTGTGGGGCCTCTGGTTCCAGACGGTGTTCCTCTCGAAGAACCGGAAGTTTTGGGGCGGCGGTAGCTATTCCCCGGTCCGCCTCGGCAAGGCCGTGAAGCGCAAGCCGTTCGGCAATGGCTGAGACCATCCTCAGGCATAAGCGGATCGCGCTTCGGGAGGCGGATGACGTCAAGTTTATCCCCTACACCCGCCACGTCGACGACACGATCGTGGCGCTCGACGACGGCTCGCTGATGCGGATGTACCGGGTCGACGGTCGCGCGTTCGAGACCAGTGACATCGCCGACCTGAACACCTGGCACAACAAGCTCAACATCACTTGGCGATCGATCGGCGACGATCGCGTGGCGCTGTGGACCCATCTCGTCCGCGCCGCGACGGATCCGGTGCTGGACGGCGAGTTCCACTCCGCCTTCGCCCGCCAGCTGCAGGAACGCTACGCCGAGACGCTGAAGGAGCGGGTGCTCTACCATAACGAGTTCTACGTCACGCTCGTCGTGCGGCCCTCGAACATGGCCGGCGATCAGGTCTCTCGCTTCCTGGGCAAGCGCGCCACGTCGGGGCAATTCGACGATCGTGCGCTGGCGATCATGGCCGACAAGTGCCGCGACTTCGAGACGCTCCTCGCGGACGCGGCGCCCGAGCGCCTGTCGATCTATGAGCGTGACGGCATCCTGTTCTCGAAGCCGATGGAGGTGCTCCATTTCATCCTGACCGGCGACCGCATCCGCGTACCCGTGCTCGATGGTCGACTGGGCCAGGCGCTTTACCAGTCGCGCATCGTGTTCGGCCGCGAGGCGGCCGAGATCCGGCTGCCGCATAAGTCCCACTTTCTCGGCATGTTCGGGGTGCGCGAATATGTCGCCAGCACCCGGACGGGCCAGTTCAACAGTCTGCTGAAGCTCGATTTCCCCTATGTGCTGACCCAGAGTTTCGCGCCGCTCGTGAAGCAAGTTGCGAGCGAGCGCTTCGCCAAGAAGTACAAGCAGATGACGTCGTCGGACGACGCCGGCGTCAGCCAGGCGATGGAGCTGCTCGACGGGCAGGACGAGCTGATGGCGAACCGCTTCGTCATGGGCGAGCACCACCTCTCGATTTCGGTCATCGACGACGATCCGAAGCGTCTCCTCGACCGGTTGTCGATCGCGCGCTCCGCCGCGGCCGACACAGGCATGGTGATGGCGCGTGAAGACGTCGCGCTGGAGGCCGCCTTCTGGGCGCAGCTTCCCGGCAACTTCCGGATGCGGGCGCGGCCGGCGATCATCAACAGCCGCAATTTCGCGGCGCTGAGCCCGTTCTACACCTTCCCTGCGGGGCGGAAGTCCGGGAATCACTGGGGCGACGCGGTGACGCTGCTGAAGACGCGCGCGGGCTCGTCGTTCTGGTTCAACTTCCATCGCGCCGACATCGGCCACACGCTCATCATCGGGCCGACGGGCGGCGGTAAGACGGTCCTTCAGAACTTCCTCCAGGCGCAGCTCGAGAAGACGGGTGCCCGGCAGGTATTCTTCGACAAGGACCGCGGTGCCGAGATTTTCGTGCGCGCCTGCGGCGGCACTTATCTGGCGCTGCGCAACGGCGAGCCGACCGGATTCGCGCCCCTGAAAGGTCTGGAACCGACCCACGACAACATCGCCTTCCTGCGCCAGTTCATCCGTGTGCTGGTCCGGCGCGAGACCCGGCCGCTGACGGTCGGCGAGGAGCGGTTGATCGACGAGGGCATCGAGGCAGTGATGCGGCTGCCGTCGCCCGCGCGCTCGATGGGCGCGCTGCGCGAGATGCTCGGCTATGCCGACGCGGAGGGGATCGGGGCGCGGCTCGAGCGGTGGTGCCGGGGCGGCGCGCTCGGCTGGGCGTTCGATGGCCCGACCGACGAGGTGTCGTTGGCGGCACGCTTCGTCGGGTTCGACATGACCCAGTTCCTCGAGAACCCCGAGATCCGCACCCCGACGATGCTGTACCTGTTTCACCGTGTCGACGAGCTTCTCGACGGACAGCGGGTCGTGGTCGACATCGACGAGTTCTGGAAGGCGCTCCAGGACGATGCGTTCCGCGCTTTCGCGCAGGATGGCCTGAAGACCTTCCGTAAGCGCAACGCGTTCATGGTGTTCGGCACGCAGTCGCCGGCCGACGCGCTGCGCTCGCCGATCGCCCACTCGATCATCGAGCAGACCGCGACCAAGATCCTCCTGCCCAACGCCGACGCGAAGCGCTCCGATTACTGCGATGGCCTCGGCTTGACCGACGCGGAGTATCGTCTGATCCGGGAAGATCTGACGCCCGAGAGCCGCTGCTTCCTCGTGAAGCAGGGCCATACGTCGATCGTCGCCAAGCTCGACTTGGGTGGGATGCCCAACGAGCTCAAGGTGCTCTCCGGGCGTGAGGAAACCCTTGTCGCCATGGACGAGGCTATCGCCGCCGCCGGCGATGATCCGGCCGCGTGGCTGCCAGCCTTCTACGCCAACCAGAGGAGAAGCTGAAATGTGGATCAAGCGTACATTGATGGGGATGGCGGCGCCCGCCGCGATCGCGATCTTCGCCTCGCCGGCCGCGGCACAGGGTATCCCGGTGTTCGACACGACGACGTACCTGCAGGCGCTGCAGACCGCGCGGCAGACTTTGTCGATGGTCGAGCAGGGCAGGCAGCAGATCGAGACTGCCGCGAACCAGCTTCAATCGCTCCAGAAGCTCACCAACATGAGCGAGATCGCGTCCACGCTGAACCTGCCCCAGGTGCGCAACATCCTGCCGACGACGACGACCGACGTGGCGACGCTGTTCGGGGGCGATCTCACGAGACTCGGCTCGCTGGGCACGCTCGCCTCCAACATCCAGTCACGCTACGGCCTCTCCTCCACCGGATCGTCCGAGGCCGATGCCGCTTACGCCCAAGCGCTGAGGGACTCGACGGGCTCGGCCGCGACGACCGCCGCGCTCGGTGAGAGCACGCTGAACATCGCCCAGACCCGCACCCAGGGTCTCGACGAGCTCCGACGGCAGTTGGCGACCGCCAAGGATCCGAAAGACGTGATGGACCTGCAGGCCCGCATCGCGGTGGAGCAGGCGCAGCTGCAGAATGACATGCTCAAGATGCAGGCCATCCAGATGGCGCAGGCTGGCGAGGGCAACCTGGCGATCAGCTCCGCGCTCGTCGCCGCCGGGCGGAACGATTCCGCCTTCTTCCAGGCCAACACGATCAGGAAGTGATCATGCGCAAGTTGTTCATACCGGCGATCCTGCCGCTGATTGTTTGTGGCTGTCAGCAAGCGGTCAAGGTTCCGACTGCTCAAGAACTGATCGGTAACCGCCAGTTACTCTCTGAGTGGCAGGCAAAATGCAGCACCGGCGAATATAGCCGTCTCGCTGCCTCCGAGAAGGCCGATCTCTGCTCGACGACGAACGACGCGTCGACGTCGGTCGCCGCGCTCGCGGCGGGAAAGAAGGACTCGGACTTCTTCGGGAACATGTCGAAGCGGAAGTAGCGGCTGAGGGCGGTGGCCCGCGCCTTGAAGGTAGATTGAATGGCTTCGTCACCGAACATCATGACGCTCTTCACGACCATGTACGGGTACGTGGAAGGCGCGATCGCGGGTGCGGTCGCATCGTTCGGCTCGGGCCTGGTCAGCTTCGTCGCGGCGCCGCTCGCACTCGCGGCGACGATCTATTTTCTCCTGCTCGGCTTCGCTGTCCTGCGCGGTGCCATCCAGGCACCGCTCCGGGAGCTCGTGTTCCAGGCAGGCAAGGTGGGGTTCGCGCTCGCAGCTGCCAGTGCGATCGGATACACGACCTTCGTCGTCAATATCGCCACCAACCTGCCAAGCGAGATCATCTCGGCAGGGTCCGGAACGCCCGTAACGAACCCGGGCACCACGTTCGACCGATATGTGGCCGATACCGGCAAACTCGCGCAGCGGATGACGGATGCAAACAACAAGGTGCAGGCACAGTCGTCTCGTGGCCTGACGGATTTCCAGACGCCGATCGTCAAGCTCACCGCCTCGATCGTGCTCTACGGCTGCATCATCATCCTCTATACCTTCGCGTTTCTGTCCGCCGCTATTGGCTTCTGTATCGTGATCTTCGCCAAGCTGGCGGTGTCGATATGCGTCGCCCTGGCACCGCTGGCGCTGGCCTGCCTGCTCTTCAACTCGTCGCGATGGCTCTTCGACGGCTGGTTGAAGCAGACCGCCAATTACATCCTGCTGATGGTCATCATGGCGATCATGACGAAGTTCATCACCGGTCTGCAGGAAGCGGCGATGGACGGCATCATGGGTTCGATCGGCGACGGCTCCTCGTTCGTGACCCTGGAAAACACCTACATCGCGTTGAACGCGGGAACGATGATCGTCGCCACGCTCGCCTGCTGTGCGATCTACATCGTCGGCTCGATCTTCTTCTTCCAATCGCCCTCCATCGCGGCCGGCATCGCCGGGGGCGCCTCCTCGGGTGGCCACGGCTTCCTGATGACCGGCGCGAACATCATGGCCAACCGGCTGATGTTCCGGCGAGCGACGCAGGCCGCTGGCAACGCTGGAGGCCAGCGCGCGACCGGTGGCTCGCTCACCCGGGCGGCCTGACGATGCGAATCGCCCCCACCAAGAACCTCGGACAGCGTCGGGAGGCTGTCGCGAATGGAGACCGTATGAGAAGACTGACCATAGCGGCGATCGGGGTGCTCGCGCTCAGCGGATGCACCGGAGCGCACATCAGAAAGCCTGCGGTGTGCGATGGAAAGCACCGGCGCCCCGCGAACCTTTACGGGACGATACTGCCGACCCTGCCGGTGCCGACCCCCGCCTCGCAAGGCGGGCAATCGATGGTCGCACCCGGTCCGGGGCCGGCTCCAGGCGTGATTCCGCTACCACCCGCTGCGCCTTCCGCACCGCCGGCGACGGTTCCCGACACCGGCACGACCTCAACTCAACCGCAGACCGGGGCGGTCGTCACGCCGCCGTCAGCGCCGCGCACGTCGCGGCGAGACGTCGCGCTGTCCTACCTGCCATGCTGACAAGAGGATCGACACCATGCCTGCGGTGAAGGCCGAGGATAAAGAGCAATATTTCGAGACCTCGCGCACCTGGGAGTACGATCGGTTTCGGGCTGCGGCGAGGCGCGAAAAGCTCGCCTGGACCATCGCGGCGATAAGCGCCTTGTTGGCGGTCGTGGCAGTGTTCGCACTCGCCATGCTGACGCCGCTGAAGACGGTGCAGCCCTATGTCATCCGGGTCGACAGATCGTCGGGCGAGACCCAAATCGTCACGGCGCTCAAGGGTTCGCAGCCGCGCACCTACGAAGACGCGGTCAACCGGTACTTCATCTCGCAATATGTGCGTCTTCGGGAAGGCTGGCTCAATAATGCCGCCCGCGAGAACGCCTACACGATCATGCTGATGAGCGATCAGGGCGAGGCGCAGCGTTATCTTGCCGGTGTCCAGTCCAGCAACAAGAACGCGCCTTCGAACATCTACGGAGACAAGGGCTTCGTTTCGATCTCGATCCGCACGATCAGCTTCCTGAGCCCGAGCGTAGCGCAGGTCCGCTACACCAAGGTCATCACCTATGGGCAAAGCGCTCCAACCGCCCAGAATTGGAACGCGATCCTAACCTTCAAATATACGACTGCGCCCGAGCTGGAGAAGGACCGCAACCTCAACCCGCTCGGCTTCCAGGTCGTCAATTATCGCTCTGATCCGGAGGCGTGAAGTGACCAATCTATCCACCACCTCGGACACGCGCGACCGGGTTGTCGTTCCCTTCCTGCCAACGCTGCGCAAGACGCTCCGCGCACGCCTGTCCCCGCCCGAAACCGAGCTCGTCGTAACGGATGCGGGTCGGGAAAGCCGCTTCTGGCGGGGCGTTGCGGCGATCTGGCGCCGCCTGGTGGCCTTCTCGATCGTCGGGGCAGCGGCTGCCACATTGGTGCCGCATCCGGCGTTCGCGTCGGAGACGCCCGCCCCGGGGGCAAAGGACGCGCGCGTCCGCACCGTCAACTACGATCCCGATCAGGTCGTCACCATCGTCGGCAGCTTCCGCCACGCGATCGAGATCCAGTTCGGACCGGGGGAAACGATCACGCAGGCGGCGCTCGGCGACACGGTATCGTGGCAGATCGCGCCGGTGGGCAACATCGTCTTCCTGAAGCCCCGCGAAAGGGCCGGACCCACGAACCTGATCGTCGTGACGAACGCCGGCGGCAGCCCGCGCACCTACCATTTCAACCTGTCGCTCGGCACCCGCCAGACGATGTACGGCATCCGTTTTCGCTACCCTCGCGAGGAGCGCGCCTTGGCCGTACTGCAGGCGCAGGTCGCTCAGGCCCAAGCCGCGAGGACGATCGAGACGAACATCACCTCGATCGCGCTCGATCATGCCGTGATCGAGGGCACCAGAAACATGAATTACACGGTTCAGGGCGACACATCGCTCCAGCCCACCGAAATCTCCGACAATGGCGAGTTCACGGTCCTGCGCTACCCGGGCCACGCCGATATCCCGTCAATCTTCGCCGTCGATGTCGACGGCACCGAGACGATCGTCCCTTACGATGTGCGCGAGGACTTCGTCGTCATCCATGCCGTCTACCGCCAGCTCCGGCTGCGCCGGGGAACCACGGTGCTGTGCGTCTTCAACGAAGCGCCGCTCCGCAACGATCGCGGCGATCGCACGGGCACCGTCTCGAATGTCGTCGAACGCAAAGTGAAGGGGCAATAAGATGGTCGACAACGTCATCGATCGCGGCGGCTCCGTCGGCCCCGATCCCGTCGTCGCGAACGCGCCGGGGACTGTCGTCGCGCGGAGCGGCGGATGGGGCACCATCGCCTTGATCGGCGCCGGCATCGGGCTGGTCAGCGCGATCGGCGGGATCGCGATCGGGTATAGCGCCTTTCACCGGCCCGCCACCGCGGCCTCGGCCGCGCAGCCGGCCAGGGCGAGCGACCGTGCCGTCGACGACGCGATGCAAAATCCGAACGCCCAGCGGGCCGCGCTTGCCAGTCAGCTCGGGCAGCCCGGCGCTCCTGCCACCGACATCTTCGGCCGACCTGTCGTCCCGACCAGCCCGACCGTCGACGCGAGTGGCAACCCCGTCCCTGCAACCGGTGGCGCCGCGACGGCTGTACCGGCGAACGGGCAGCCAACGCCCGGGCAGCGGCGTGTCGAGCAGGCGCGGCTCATGGCGGACGCTGCACGCCGATCGCCGATCATGGCCTTCGGCGCGTCCGGAACGAGTTCGGCCGCGCCCGCGCTTGGCTACGGCGAAGCGGGCGGCGTCGGCCCGGCGCAGGGCCAGGATGCCGGTCAGGGCGGGGGCGCGGCCCGGCCGGGCGGCCAGTCGATGGTGGCCGGGCGCAATTACGGCGCGAGCGGATTTGGGGCCGCAGGCGACGACAATGCCGCGCCAGCCAGGGGATCGACCGATTTCAGCGACCAGCTGTCACACTCCTCAATCCAGACGGTGCGCGCGACGATCGTGGCGGATCGCAGCCTGCTGCTCAGCGCCGGGACGGTCATTCCCTGCACGCTCCAGACGGCGATCAATTCGACCCAGGCGGGCTTCGTCTCCTGCGTCATCAATCACGACGTCTATTCGGAGAACGGCCGGATCGTGCTGCTCGACAAGGGCACGAAGGTGCTCGGACAGTATTCGGGCGGCATCACGCAGGGCCAGGCGCGCTTGTTCGTCCTCTGGACGCGGGCGCTGACGCCCCGCGGCGTTGCGATCGATCTCGGCTCGCCGGCGGCCGACAGCCTCGGCCGTGCCGGTCTCCCCGGCGGCGTCGACACGCAGTTCTGGTCTCGGTTCGGCCTCGGTCTCGTCATCTCGGTGCTGGAGGATGCCTCCAGCGTCGCCAGCCGCGCGGTCGCGGGCGCGGGCACCTACACAACGCAGGTGCCGGGGACGACGGCGAACACGGTCCTACAGCAGACCATGCAGATCCGTCCGATCCTGAAGAAGAACCAGGGTGACACGGCGGCGATTTTCATCGCCAAGGATTTCGACTTTCGACCGGTCTACGACGTCCGCCTGAGGCGCTGACATGGCCGCCAGCTCCGCGTCGCTGCTCTACGCGCACAACGCCGCGCCTATCAGCCGTCATCTCGAACGCGACGATGTCACCGAGCTCGTGATCAACGAGCCGGGCGTGATCGGGCTGGAGACACGCGCCGGATGGGAGTGGCACGACGAGCCCGCGCTCGACAACGCGGCGCTGATGACGCTGGCCAAGCTGATCGCGGGCTGCACCAAGCAGGACGTCAACGCCGAGTACCCGATCGTGTCGTCGGTTCTGCCAGGCGGCGAGCGCGCCCAGGTCGTCGTCCCTCCCGCCGTCGAACAGGGCTTCGTCTCGATCACGGTCCGTAAGGCGTCGGGCGTTTCGATGGACATCGACGATTTCGAGCGCGCCGGCCTCTTCAGCGAGGTGCGCGCCAGGGGCCTTCACGAGGAGGTCGACGCCGAGCTGCTCGCCTTGCGCGCGGCAGGCGACTGGAAGGGGTTCTTCCGGCTGGCGGTGGAAGCGCGCAAAAATATCCTGATCTCCGGCGCGACCGGCTCGGGCAAGACTAGCTTCTCCAAGGGGCTCATCAAGCTGATCCCCGAATACGAGCGCATCCTCACGATCGAGGACACGCGCGAGCTCGTCGTCCCCCAGCGGAACCGCGTCCACATGATGTACGCCAAGGACGGCAAGAGCCTCCAGAAGGCGGGCGCCAAGGAGCTGCTCGAGTCCGCGCTGCGAATGCGGCCCGATCGCATTCTCCTTCAGGAGCTGCGCGACGGCACCGCCTTCTTCTACCTGCGGAACGTCAACAGCGGCCATCCCGGCTCGATCACGACCGTGCACGCCAACACGGCCGAGGGCGCGCTGGAGCAGCTCACGTTGTTGGTGAAGGAATCCGAAGGCGGCAACGACCTCGATCGGCACGACATCCGCGCGCTACTGCGCTCGCTGGTCGACATTGTCGTGCAGATGGACCGGCTCCCGCCCGAAGGCGGGCGACCGGCACGCTACCGGATGACGGAGGTGTGGTTCGATCCAGCGGGCAAGCCCCGCGATTGAGGAGGCTGGTGGGTGAACGGCAAGTGGGTTCGCAGCAACGAGGGTTCGCAGCCGGGCGCCATCCTGTTCCTGCTTGCGATCGGCCTCGTGGCGAGCGCCGCGATCGGTGCCGTCGCCGTGCTCTGGAGGGCCCATCTCCTGAGTTCCCACACGCCATGGCGCAAGGTGCCGGCCGCGCTGTGGGCGCTCAAGACCTATCCGATCGTCTATCAGCCGTTCGTCGTCGGCTTCGGGATCGGTCTCATGCTGACGGCGGTCGTGGTTTTCTCCACCTTGTTCACCCGCCAGAAGCTGCACGGCGAGGCGCGCTGGGCGCGCCTTGGCGAGATACGCCGGGGCAAGCTGCTCGCACCCGCCGGAATCGTTCTGGGCAAGTTCGGCGGCAAGGTGATGCGCTTCGGCGGTCCCGAGCACGTCCTGCTGGAAGCGCCGACGCGCGCCGGCAAGGGCGTCGGCGTCATCATCCCGAACCTGCTCGACTGGCCGGACTCATTGGTCGTCCTCGACATCAAGCAGGAGAATTACGACAACACCGCCGGCTACCGCCTGAAGGTGCTGGGCCAGCGCGTCGTGCTGTTCAATCCGCTCGACCCCAAGGGCAACACGGCACGCTACAACCCGCTGAGCTACATCAATCGCCAGGATCCGGTGGAGGTCATCAACGAGCTCCAGAAGATCGGGATGATGCTGTTCCCCGACCCCGTCTCGGGCGACAACTTCTGGGCTGAGAGCGCGAGGACCGCGTTTCTTGGCGTCGCGGCTTATGTCGCGGCAACGGCCGACGACGGCGAGGACACGCTGCCGTTTACGATGGGCGAGGTCTACCGACAATTCGCTGCCGGCGATGCCGCCAAACGCTTTCCGAAGATCATCACGAAGCGGGCGCAGGCGGGCCGCCCGCTCTCGGGCGGATGCGTTTCCGCGCTCCGCGACTTCACGACCGCCTCGCCGAACACCTTCACCTCGATCCGCCAGTCGGTGACGGCGAAGATCAATGCCTGGCTCAA
>CAXTDA010000027.1:0-16417 GCA_964242935.1 uncultured Burkholderiaceae bacterium
TCGACAGCGGCGACCCGGCGCGGTCGAGGCGCAGGCGCGAGGTCGCGACCCGCAACGCCTGCGGCACGACGAACGCGAAGGCGTACAGCGACGTGAAGTAGGCGAACACGCGGAGCGACGACGCGGAGACCGCGTCGATCGCGCTCGACTGGCGATCCGGCGACGACGACATCAGCCCGAGCAAGGCATCGGTGCGCAACGTCGCGCCGAGGGTCCACGCGACCACCAGCCAGAGCCCATGGAGCGCGATCGACCACAGCAGCGCCTCGGTCACCACGCGACCGAACGGCGAATAGTCGAGCGAGGTCTGTTCGGCGAGCTTGAGGCGGCTTCGGAAGAGGAAGCCGGGCAGGACGATGACGAAGAACAGCAGCGCCGGCAGCGCGAGGTTCACGCGACGCCCCGACGCGCGGCTGGCTCGTCAGCGAAGCATCGAACCGTGCTTCGTCAGGCCGCCTTGGCGACGACGACCGGCTGGTAGCGGACCGTCTTGCCGTTCTTCTTCAGTTCGACCGTGAGGTCGACGACGCCGGGGCGGGACGCGCCGGCGGTCGTCTCGGCGAAGTTGCGCAGCTGCACGCGCGCCACGGGGTCGGCGAGCAACTCGTTGGCCAGCGCACTCCTGAGAGCCTTCAACGCATACTCCTCGAGGTGGATCGGGTCGTCGCCTGCGCGACCACGGGCATGTGGGGTGGTCGCACGCGGTTGCAACGCGCGTTCGACCGGTCAGCGATGCCGAGCAAGCCGCAACCCCGGCATCGCCACGGCGCAGCATAACCGGATCGGCCGCGAGAAGGTCGCCGTTGCGGCGGGACGATCGCGACGGCTTCGAGCCGGACGCGCTCCGGGAGTGTCGATCCCCGCCTTCGGCGGGGCCCCTCGACGGCTTTCGTGGCGGGCTCGGTTCGTGCCACACGGCGGCGCGCGACGGGCATCGAGCCCGCCGCGAGCCGGACGCGCTCCGGGAGTGTCGATCCCCGCCTTTCGGCGGGGCCCCTCGACAGGCCCTCCGCGCGTCACCTCATCATCCCCATCTGCCTAGGCAGCCACAGCGACAGATCCGGCCAGTACGTCACGATGATCAGGAACACCACCATCGTCCCCAGCCAGGGCAGCACCGCCACCGCCAGCTCCGTGATCGGCAGCCGCGCGATGCCGCTCGCCACATACAGGTTGAGCCCCACCGGCGGATGGCACAGGCCGACCTCCATGTTGGCGTCGATCAGGATGCCGAAGTGGACCGAGTCGATGCCGAGGCGGATCGCGGTCGGATGCAGGATCGGCGCGAACACCAGGATGATCGACGATGGCTCCATCACGTTGCCGGCCAGCAGCAGCAGCACGTTGACGATCGCGAGGAACTCGATCTGCCCGAGGTTCTTGCCGAGCATCCAGTCGGCCATCGCCTGCGGGATGTTCTCGTGCGCCATCAGGAACGAGAACAGCGTCGCGTTGGTGATGATGTAGAGCAGCATCGCGGAGAGCGCCGCCGACGTCAGCAGCACCTTCGGCACCCCCGACAGCTTCATGTCCTTGTAGACGTAGACCGCGATGAAGAACGAGTACACCGCGCTCATCGCCGCCGCTTCGGTGGCCGTGAAGAGGCCGCTGTAGATGCCGCCGATGATGATGACGACCAGCAGCAGGCCCCACACGCTCTTCCGGAACGCGGTCCAGATCTCGAACAGCGTCGCCCGCTTCATCCGCGGGTACCCGTTCTTTCGCGCGATGTACCAGGTCGTCGTGCACAGCATGAACGTCAGCAGCATGCCGGGGAACAGCCCGGCGACGAACAGCGCGCCGATCGACGTGTTGGTCGAGATCGCGTAGATCACCTTCGGGATCGACGGCAGCATCAGGATGCCGAGCGAGCCCGCGGTGATGATCACGCCCGCGCCGAAGCGCATCGGATAGCCCTGCTTGACCATCGCCGGCAGCAGGATCGATCCGATCGCCGCGACGGTCGCGACCGACGAGCCGCACACCAGCGCGAACATCGCGCACGCGATGATGCCGGCGAGCGCGAGCCCGCCGTGGAAGTGGCCGACCAGCGTCGTCGCGAAGTGGATCATCCGCCGCGCCACGCCGCCGTGCGTCAGGAAGCTGCCGGCCAGGATGAAGAACGGGATCGCCATGATCTCGAACTTCTCGATGCCGGTGAACAGCTTCAGCGCCACCGACTCGACCGGCACCGACGTCAGCAGGAACAGGAACATCAGCACCGTGAGGCCGAGCGCGATCGACACCGGGATGCCGGTCAGCATCAGCGCGATCAGGAGGCAGAACACGATCGCGACGTTGCCGCCCCAGATCGAGATGCCGACCAGGATCGCGACGATCGCGATCAGCCAGATCGACGCCTTCTTCTTGCTCCAGGTCGGGATGCCGAGCGGCGCGAGCGACGCCGGGCCGGCGGTGGCAGTCGCGGTGCTCATGACGCTCCTTTGGCGATCGGCGCGACGGTCGACGGCACTTCCATCTCCTCGTCGATGCCTTCGACGTGCGCCTCGTTGTGATGCGGCACCTCGCCGGTCCGGTAGAACATCCACACGACCTGCAGGAACCGGTAGCACATCAGGAACGAGCCGAGCGGCACCGCGGAATAGATGAACCAGGTCGGCCACTCGAGGTCCGGCGTCGTCGGCCCTTCGGGCAGGTCGCCGGTGTCCCAGCCGAGCGCGTGATAGACCGCGTAGTGCATCCCGTTCTCCCACACGAACTTGAAGCCCATCGTGCCGA
This sequence comes from uncultured Burkholderiaceae bacterium, assembly GCA_964242935.1. Taxonomy (GTDB): domain Bacteria; phylum Pseudomonadota; class Gammaproteobacteria; order Burkholderiales; family Burkholderiaceae_D; genus CAHJXF01. Next base: position 2,740 of record CAXTDA010000027.1, read on the forward strand.
CCACCGCGGTGAAGACGATGCCGCCGAACAACGCGAGGTAGACGCCCTTCTTCCGCCAGTCCTCGGGAAGCCGCGCGATCAACACGTCGACGCCGACGTGGACGCCCTCGCGCACGCCGTACGCGGCCCCGAACTTCGCCATCCACACGAACATGTAGATGCACAGCTCCTGCGCCCAGCTGAGGTTGATCTTCAGCGCGTAGTCCTGGATGCCGCGGATCCCGGACGCGTAGCGGTGCACGACCGCGACGAAGATCAGCAGCGTCGCGGCGGCCATCAGCGACGCGATGATCCATTCTTCGAGATGGTTCAGGAATCGATTGATCAAGTGATCTCCCCCCGCGCCCCCGGCGCAGCCCTTCATGTCACCCCGGCGAAGGCCGGGGCCCAAGGGCTCGGTCGTCGCTCCGCCACGGACGGGGTCCCGGCCCTCGCCGGGACGACAACGGCCGCTTACGTCCCGACGCCCGCTTCCTTCTGCACCGCATCGACCGTTTCCTTGCCGATGCGCGACTTCATCTCTTCCTGCACCGGCAGCAGCACCTTCTTCCACGCGGCGGTCTCGGCGGCCGTCAATTCGTAGACCTGCGTCTTGCCGGTCGCCCTGACCTTCGCCAACGCGTCGGCGTTCTCCTTCTCGGCGATGTCGTTGGTGTACTTCGTCGCATCCTTCATCGCGCCTTCGAGCGACGTGCGGATGTCCGCCGGCAGTTCGTCCCAGAACTTCTTGTTGACGATCACCGCGTAGCCGAGATAACCGTGGTTGCTGATCGCGACGAACTTCTGCACCTCGTTCATCTTCTGCGTGTAGAGGTTCGACGGCGGGTTCTCGGTGCCGTCGACGACACCGGTCTGCAGCGCCTGGTAGACCTCGGAGAACGCCAGCACCTGCGGCAGCGCGTTCAACGCCCGCATCTGCGCCTCGAGCACCTTCGACGACTGGATGCGCATCTTCATGCCCTTGAAGTCGTCGGGCATGCGGATCGACTTGTTGGCGCTCATCACCTTGAAGCCGTTATCCCAATACGCGAGACCCCGGATGCCTTTCGATTCGAGCTTCTTGAACAGCATCGTGCCGACCGGCCCCGTGGTGACGCGGTCGAGCGCGGCGCGGTTAGGAAAAATGTACGGCAGGTCGAAGACCTCGAACTCCTTCGCGCCGAGCGGCCCGAACTTGGCCAGCGACGGCGCCAGCATCTGGACCGCGCCCAGTTGCAGCGCCTCGAGCTCCTCCTTGTCCTTGAAGAGCACCGAGTTGGCGTAGACCTCGATCTTCACGCGTCCCTTCGTCGCGGCCTCGCCGAGTTCCTTGAACTTCTCGGCGCCCTTGCCCTTCGGCGTGTCGGCCGCGACGACATGGCTGAACTTGATGACGATGGGCGGTGCCTGGGCGACGGCGGCGTTCGACGTCAACGTCAGTGCCGACGCCAACGCGGCCGCGAAGAATGTGTGCAACTTCATGAATCGTTCCTTGGAAGTGCGGCGCCTACTTCGCCCCGCCGAAACCGGTCGTCTTGTATACCTGCTCGATGAGGTCCTTGCCAATGCGGCCTTCCACCTCCTTGTGGACCGGCAGCAACACCTGGCGCCACTCCTCCTTCTGTTGCGGCGTCAGCACCGTCACCTCGGTCTTGCCGGTCTTCCGGATCGCTTCGACCGCGTCGACGTTGTCCTTCTTGGCCGCGGCGTTGCCGAAGTCGATCGCGTCCTTCAGCGCACCCTCGAGCGCCGTGCGCACGTCGGGTGGCAGGCCCTCCCAGAACTTCCGGTTCGCGATCACGGCGTACGCGAGGTGGCCGTGGTCCGAGATCGTCATGAACTTCGCGACCTCGTTCAGCTTCTGCGTGTAGAGGCCCGACGGGACGCCCTCGGTGCCGTCGACGACGCCGGTCTGCAGCGACTGGTAGACCTCGGACGCCGTCATCGTCTGGGGAATCGCGCCGAGCGCGCGCATCTGCGCGTCGAGCACCTTCGAGGACTGGATGCGCATCTTCATGCCCTTGAAGTCGGCCGGCTTCTTCATCGGCCGGTTGCCGGCGAACGCGTGGAAGCCGTTGTCGATGAAGCCGAGCCCCTTGATGCCCTTCGGCTCGAGCTTGGCCATCAGGCCCTTGCCGATCGGGCCGTCCGCGACGCGGTGGAACGCGGCCTCGTCGGGGAAGATGTACGGCAGGTCGAAGACCTCGAACTCCTTGACGCCGAGCGGCCCGAACTTCGCGAGCGACGGCGCGAGCATCTGCACGGCGCCGAGCTGCAGGGCCTCGAGCTCCTCCTTGTCCTTGTACAGCGTCGAGTTCGCGTAGACCTCGATCTTCACCTTGCCCTTGGTGCGCTCGTCGACCAGCTGCCTGAACTTCTCGGCCATCTTGCCCTTCGGCGCATCGGCCGCGACCACATGGCTGAACTTGATGACGATGGGCGATGTCGCGGGGGCCTGGGCGTGGGCGGTCCCGAGGCAGGCGGCGACGGCGAGCGCGGCGATGGCGAGGATTCTCATGTTGTTCCGAGTGGTGTTCACGGCGCCGGCGATGGCGACGACGGGGGCGAGGCGTTGCGCGCGGTCGGTTGCATGTCGCTGTCCCTCCCCCGGGCCGCCGTGACGCCCGAACGCGCGACGGCGCATTCTGCGGATTGCGAGCAACCCGCGCAACGCGGGTTTCTACGATGCCGGCCGGCGTCGGACGTCCGGCACGACGGCGGTCAGCGATAGACCGTCGTCTTCTCTTCGCGGATCGTGGTGCTCGAATTTTGATACGTGTTCGAGCGGCCGGAGGCGAGTGGGCCGAACTGCGCCTCCATCTCGTTCGCGACCGCCGTGCCGAGCGACCGCGAGACCTCCTGCATCACCTTGCCCTTGTTCAGCGTGACCGACTGGCCCGCCATGCTGACGAGCCGCGCGTCGATGCCTTCGCCGGCCGCCGAGAACGCCGCCTTGACCTCGTAGGTCCTGGTGTTGATCAACGAGAACTCGGCGACGAGGTCGAGCGACAACGAGTAGGTCGTCGCGTTCGAGCCCTGGACCGGGTTGGCCTCGTTGCGGAACTCGATGCTGTTGATCGACCCGAACAGCACGTAATCCGCGCCCGGGTAGTAGCCCTGCTTGATGCGGGCGATGATGTCGTAGAGCTTCTCGGTGTTGGTCTGCGTCCAGGGCTTCCCCTGCGTCAGCCGGTAAGCGCCGGACTTCAGCAGCTCGCCCTTGACGTCGGCCGTGAATTTCCGCAGCTCGCCGCGATCGATCGTCGTCACGTAGCCCGACCCCGCGGTGACCGATCGCTCGGCCTGCACGCTCTCGCGCCGCGACGCGCTGGACGCGGCCCCGTAGTCGGACTCGACATAGCGTCCGCGCTGGACGGCCCGGGCATCGACCCGCTCGTTCGACTGATAGAACGAGAAATACCGGCTCACCTGCTCCTCGTACGAGAGGTCGGTGACCGCGATCTTCGGTAGCGCCTGGGCCTCGGCGACCGCGAGCGGCGCGGCGACGGCCACCAGCGTCAGGCAGAGCCCGAACGAACGGGCGAGCAGCGGATTCATCGTCGTCCTCCGGTTTGCGATCAACGGCTCGAGGTCTTGCGGATTTCCTTCTCGTCCGCCCAGTCGATCGTCCCCGCCTCGTTGTTCGTCAGGATCAGGCTGAACTTGTAGTACACGTCCATCACGTTGCCGGTGCGCTTGACGATCGACGTCAGGTTGCCCTCGACGCGGTACTTCGCGCCCTCCATCTTGCCGATCTGGGCCTTCGAACCCGGCTTGTAGAGCGGATTGCTTTGCCGGTTCAGCTCGTCGGTCTGGTTCTGCATGCCGACGATGTCGGTCGCGAAGCGCACCGTCCCGCTCTTCAACAACTGCACCCGGATCGAGTCGGTGATCGAGCGCGTGTCGATGTACTCGCTCGTCTTGTTCTTCACTTCGGCGATCGTGACGAGCGGTTTGACCTTCTCGTTGCCGAGCGACTGCGCCATCGAGCGCGCCATGCTCTCCGCGATCGCCTGCAGGTCGGTCGAGCCGAACTCGTTCGTCAGCCGCTCGACGCCCTTCGCGTCGCCGTACTGCACGGCCCCGCCGATGGTCGGCGTGCTCGCGGGCGGCGCGGCGCAACCGAACAGCACGGCGAGGGAACAGGCGGCGACGCTCGCTCGGACGACTGGCATTCTCATGACGTTCCTTCGATCGATGAAGACTTCAATTGCGCGGCCCCTCGACGGCGGCCGGCGCGGAATTGATCTGCGCGCTGAACTGGATCTTGAAGTCGCGCGCCTCCCTGGTCGGCGCGACGGTGAGGACCGGCTGCTTCTGCTGGCCGTGCAGCAGGATCGGCTTCCACGCCTCCTCGCCGCCGACCGGGAAGCCGTCGGCGTCGAACCACGCGACGCGATAGAAGCCTTCCTCGTCGTGGCGGCCGGCGTTCGAGAACTCGATGCTGAGCGAAAGAAACCCGTTCCGCTCGCGGCTCGCGAGCGACGAGACGGTCAGATACCACGGCGTGCCGAGGTAGTCGACCTTCGACGCGATGCTCTGCGCGGCGGCGCGGACGCCGACCGATGCGAGGACCATCGCGGCACCCGCTCGCAGCACGGCGCGGCGGGACGTCGCGGGCGAACCGACCGAACGCGAGACCCGCATCGTCCGCCTCGTCATCGCGGATTGGCGGCGACCGACTGCGCGACCGGCACCGGCGTCTGCGCCATGTACAGCGCCGCACCGGAGGTCCGCATCGTCACGACCGCATAGCGGCCGGCGACGTTGACGTCGACCGTCTGCAGCCCGCCGCCGGTCATCACCGCGAGCTGGTGCGGCCCTTCGGTCAACGGGACCCGGGCGACCGAGAAGGCGCCGGGCAGCGTGCGCCACGAGCGTTCGTCGGCGACCTCCGTCGCGATGGTCGCGACGTCGAGGACGCCCTTCAGGAGCGACCCCGCCGCGCTCGGCTTCTTGTTGACCGCGTCGTCGACGGACTTCTGCGCGGCGCCCTTGGCGATCGCGCGAATCGATGTGCGGGCGATGATCGAACGCATCTCGTCGGAAAGCGAGCGTCGCGCCATCACGTCGACGTTGGTGAGCAGGACCACCGGCACGGTCGCCTTGTCGACGACGACCGACGTGGGGATCCCGGTCCGGTCCGACGGCAGGATCACCGGCCACGAGACGGACGTCTTGAACGTGGTACCCCGCTTGCCCTTGACCGGCAGGACGATCGGCAGCGTTCGCGAGAGGATCGCCGGGGCCGTGCCGGACTCGACGACGATCAGCGTGTCGACCGTCTTCGACTGGCGCGACCGGCTCCGTGCGTCGAGCCCGCGCAGCCCTTCGTCGATCGCCGGGATGTTGGGCTGCATCTCCGCCGCCTTGCGGTAGCCGGGCGCCGCCAGCGACGGCTCGCCGAGCGCCTCGTAGACGAAGCCGGCGAGGTAGTTCGCGAACGCCGATTCGTAGCCGTTCTTCAGCGCCTGGACCTGGGGGTCGTTCAGCGTCTCGACCGGATAGCCGTCGAGCTCCTTGAACGACGTCGTCGTCAGCCCGTTGTCCTTCGCGGCCTTCTTCGCCGCCTCGATCTGCTTCGCGTGGAAGTCGGCGATGATCGCCTCGCGCTCGTGCATCTTCTTGATCTCGGTCCGCGCGTTGTCCCAGCTGCCGAGCGCGAGGTGGTCGAGCGCGAGCCGCACGTTGAGGAAGACCTTCTCGTAGTCCTTGCCGTCGTAGACCCGCGTCGTGTCGTTGAGCACGTACGAGCCGATCTCGCCGAGCAGCTTCGACGAGTCCTTCTTCGCCTGGTCCTCCCACGCGCGCACGCGTCCGTCGGCGACCAGCCACTGGTCGCGGCTCTCGACATAGACGCCCTTCATCCGCAACAACTCGCCGCGTTCGAGGAAGTACAGCAGGTCCTTGTCGGCCGACGGGTTGTTGCGATCGAGATCGGCGATCGCGACATCGATGCTGTTGTGCTGCATCGCGCCGACCGTGTTCTTCGTTTGCGCCTGGTAACCGGCGCAACCGGCGAGGGCGACCAACGCGACCGCCGCGCACAAGCTGGCCACCGATGCGGGTCTGGCGATCTTCATGTTCGCTGGCGCCTTCCGATGGCTCTTTTCGTCGGGACGGTCGCTCGCGAGCTGTCGTCAAGCGAGGACGGGTCGGAAAAATAACACCTGCAATCGGCCGTGTGAACTTTTTTATTCGCGGCTTGTCGTCGTCGACCGCTCGACGTGCATCGAATACTGGTCTATGCCGGGAATCAGTGCCGCAACGCCGGGATCAGCGCGGTCAATCCGTCGACGATCAGCTCGACGCCGAGCGCCGCCAGCATCAGCCCCATCAGCCGCGTCGCGACGTTGATGCCGGTCCGGCCGAGCACGCGGCTGATCGGATCGGCCGCCGACAGCGCGACGAAGACGAGGACCGCGATTGCGATCCCGCTGCCGATCAGGTTCACCATCTGCACGAACGTGTCGTTCTTGTCGGCGTAGATGATCACCGTGCTGATCGTGCCGGGGCCGGTCAGGAGCGGGATCGCGAGCGGCACGACCGCGACGTTGTCCTTCAGCTCGCCCTCGACCGCCTCCTCGGGCGTCGTCTTCGTGCCACCCGGCTGCGCGTTGATCATCGAGATCGCCATCAGCAGCATGATGATGCCGCCGCCGACCTGGAACGAGTTGACCGAGATGCCGAAGAAGTTGATCACCTGCTGGCCGAGCAGGGTCGTGAACGCGATCACGACCGCGACGGTGAACGACGCGACGCGGACGATCTTCTGGCGTTCACGGCGCGTGTTGGTCGCGGTGAACGTGATGAAGAACGGGATCGCGCCGAGCGGGTTGACGAGCGCGAGAAGCGAGATGAAGGTCTTGAAGGCGTCCATGGGGACGGGCGGCTATCGCGGTCGGAAGCGTCAGGTCGGCTCGACCGGGACGGAGCGCGAATGATCGGGCATTCTTCGATTCCCATGTGCGCGACGCGACCGATGCGGACGCGACCAGCGAGACGGATGATGCGATTGCATGCGGGCCACCAGCGGTTCCCCTCGAGCCGCGAACTGGGTTCGGCGCTGCTTTCGGTCCTCGCACTCATGACCTTTGCCATGCCCGTCCGTGCCGTCGAAGAGCCCGATTACGAGGTCGTTCGCAGGCTCGCGGACATCGAGTTGCGACGGTACGCCGCCTACACCGTGGCCGAAGTCGTCGTGGAAGGCCCGGCGACCGAAGCGGGCAGCCAGGCATTCCCGATCCTGGCGGGCTACATCTTCGGCAAGAACAAGGGCGAGCAGAAATTCGCGATGACGGCACCCGTCACGCAGGCTGCCGCACCCACGAAGCTCGAGATGACCGCGCCGGTCACCGAGACCGCCGCGGCCGGTGGATTCCTGGTGCAGTTCGTGTTGCCTCGCGGCGTGACGGCGGCCGGCGCGCCGGAACCGCTCGATGCGCGGGTCCATCGGCGGGACGTCCGACCGAGCCTGATGGCCGTCATCCGCTATTCGGGTTTCTGGTCGGAGTCGAACGACGACGAGCATCTGGCGAAGCTGCAGAGCGCACTGCGTGCCGCCGGCCTGACGTGGACGGGGGAAGCGGTTTATTCGCGCTACAACGCGCCGTTCACGCCGTGGTTCCTGCGGCGGAACGAGATCTGGCTGCCGCTTGCCGGCTCCGGGGATCGGTGATGTCCGTTCCACCCGAACAGCGGCGGTCCCGGCACCCGCCGCGGCCCGAGGACAGGATCCACGTCCGGCGCAGCCGTGTTGCTGTTCCCGATCGTGCTGTTCCTCCTGTCGATGCTGCCGACTCCGATCGGGGGCAGTATTCGGTGGCAACGTTCCTGGCCCTGATGCCTCGCTAGATTTTCGGCACTCGCGCCGCAAACCCTGTCGGGCGACCTCGAGGCTCCCTCAATGCGACGCCGGCGGCGGCCCGAGGGGCACGCCTCCCGGCCCGCCCGCGAACGTGATCGGCGTGGTCGGGTCCTGCTGACCGACACCGGGCCTGCTCCAGTCGCACACGCCGCTCGCGAACGTCGCGTTCAGACGCGCCTGCTGCGTGGCCGTGAACGTGATGCCGGGATAGTCGCCGAACGCGAGCGGCTTGAGCGTGCACTTGAGGATGTTCTCCGCCAACGGTCCGCCCGCGACCTGATGCGGCGACGAATAGACCTTCAGGCTGGGATCGGCGTCGCAGACCGACTGGTCCGTGATCCGGGTCGTGTAATTAGTGTCCGGCGTCAGGAAGCAGAAGTCGACCGCGGCCGCGGGCTTCGCCGCGACCACCTGCGTCGGCGTGCGCTCCGCGTTCAGCGTGGCCTTCGGTGCCGTCGTCAGCAGGTTGGACAGCCATGCGTCCATGGTCGTGAACGAGAACGTCGTCACCGCGGCGACCTGCGGCGGCGTCGTCGGCAGCAGCAGCGCCGCGTAGCGCCAGATCGCGTCGTTGCCGTGTCCGCCGGCATCGGCGTCGAGGCGTGCGCGAAGCTCGTAGCTGCGCCAGTTGAAGTGGATATTGTTGATGGCCGTCGGCCCTTCGTCGAAACCGCGCGAATCGATGATCGCCACCTTCGCGAGATTCTTCCCGCTCGCGACGAGTCCCGAGCGATAGGCGATGGGTAGCGCCGCCGCATCGGCGACGGATCGTGACGCGACGAACTTCGCGTCGGTATCGAAACCGCCGATCCGTTCGTTCAACGTCACGAACTCTTCGGGAGCGATCACGCCCGACAGCAACGCCTTGAGTCCGTACTGCACGCCGACATTGTCGAGCACGGTCAGCGCGCGCGTGCTCGATCCGCCCGCGAGGCTCGTCGTCGTCCCCCAGACGCCCGGGGCGCCGTCGGTTTCGGTGCAGCGCGTGCCGGTCGGATTGCTCGCAGGGTCGTAGACGAGCGCCGCCGGCAACGAACAGTTGTTCCGCGATGTCGGCGACGTGACGATCGTCCCCGACGCGTCGACGACGAGGCGGGGCGCGTAGTTCCCCGGCTGCAGGAGGCCCGCGAACGCATTGTTCCAGCCGTGACATCCGAGCTGGTCGCGATGGCCGTTGATCGCGGCCTTTTTCGCATTGACCTGCGCCTGCGTGAGGCCGGACACCAACGCCGCCCATTGCGGCGTCGCGTAGTAATTCACGAGCAGCGAGCAGTCCGCCACCTCGGTCGCGGTCGTCAACGAATCGGGGAAGACGACGCTGGTCTGGATGCCGTCGAGCAGTCCGGGATAGATCGAAGCCACGAGGTTCTGGTTGATCGCGCCGCCGGAGCCGCCGTTGCCCATCATGTACCTGATCTCGCCGTACGTATCGACAATGTGCTCCTTCATCATCATCGTGGCTTCGGCGGTCAGCACGCGATTCGTGTTGTAGAGCGCATCGGTGATGCTGTTGTCGACCACCATATAGCCGGCCCGCAGCGCCGAGTCGTCCCAGAAGCCGTTGATGAACGCGACGGCCCAGTTCTGCTCGGACCGGAACTGCAAGCGGGGAATGCTCGACGATGCCCCATAGCTGTAGATCACCTTGCCGTTCCACTGCGGCTGCGGGCTCACCGCCGTCCATGTCGGCTTCGTGGGGTCGAAGAGCACGGCGATGTCGTAGATGCCGCGATCGACCGTGCCGCGCTCCACGCGAACGATGTACGGCAGCGTCACGCCGTTCGACGTCGTGGTCGACGCGACCGAAGCCGCCGGCGTCGTGCCGACGACGTAGGGCTGGAAGCAGGAGTTCGCGGGCGTCGGCGTCCCGGCAGGCGACGGGTCGGGCAGGACGAAGGAGCAGCCGTTGTCGCCCACGGTCGCCGTGACGGGCGTGAGCGTGCGATAGAAGAGCCTGAACTCGGTGGCGATGTTGCATTGGGCATCGATCGCGGCGGTGCTCAATCCGCTCGCGTTCGATTGCGGCGTGTTGCCGCTGGCCGCGACCGCGGTCGGGGTGGCACAGACCCAGGGCGTCACCTGCGAGTTCAGAAGGATCGGACCGCCGACGGGATAATTCGTGATCGTCAGCGACGACGCGCTGCCGGACGCACTCGCGACCACCACGTTGGCCCCGTTCGCCAGGCCGGTGAGCAGGCCGACGATGCGGCCGTTCAGGGCCGGACGAGCGACGAACTGCGCACTGACGTCGCGACCGCCAACCGTCACTTGCAGCGCGCTCGCCGGTATCCCGGGCGGAAGCTTGACCTCGACGAGCGCATCGCCGCCACTGACTTGATCGGCACGGTTGGACAGGACCTGGATCGTCGGCGGCGGAACGTTCGACGGACCGCCGTCGTCGCGGCAGGACACGAGGCCGAGACAGGCTGCGAGGATGGCGGCGACCGCTGCCGTGTTGCGACCGATCATGTTCGTCTCCCTGGTCCCGACCGTCGTTGCGATCGGTGACGTCCGTGGAGACACGATGCTACGTTCGATGACGAACGGATGTCCACAACGAGCACCGGACATCCGGGGTCGCGCGCTGCATGCAGCAGCCCGCCTTCAGGCGAGCGGCGGGGCGCCGGCGGGCGCCCGGGGGGCATTTGCGAAACAGCCGCCGGCCTCGGGCTTCGAACCCGCCAGCAACGACCGGATCGTCAGCACGTGTCCCACCAGCGCGAGCGGCGCGAAGAAGCCGGCGATGTAGGTGAACGGGAACAGGCCGACCGCCAGGTTCGGCACCTCGGACGGGATGAAGTGGAGCGCTCCGGGCGCCGTGCCGATCGCGCGGACGGCGATGTTCGCCAGCGCCGCGAGCCCCATGAAGTTCCAGGCGATCGCCCAGCGCCGGCCGGCCCGCCCCCGCGTGGCCAGCCAGGCGAAGAGCGGCGCCGAGAGCCCGATCGCGATGTCGACGTTTCCGCCTTCGTAGGTCATGAGCCGCGGCACCAGTCCGTCGACGTAGAGCCGATGCAGCAGCAGCTCGACGCCGATCCGAAAGGCCTGCAGGCCGATGACGAGCGCCGCGGGAACGGCGAGCGCGAGCCGCAAGCCGGCGGCCGATCGGGCCAGGCAGGCCACCCCGAACGCGACCGGCAAGAGGATGTAGGCCGCGCCCGGCGGCTTCAGCGTGGCGTCGCGGACGACGCCGAGGATGCTCAACGTGCCGACGTACGCGAGCCAGGCGAGCAAGCCGATGGCGAGCACCACGACATCGCGGCGGCGTCCGTGGCGTGCGCCGACGAACAGCACGGCGAGCACGACCAGCACCGCATACCCTTCGAACAACACGGTCGTCGCGGGCCTCATGACCGCCCGGCCTTCGACAATGCGTGCAGCGCGACGATGTGCGAGGCGCCGGAGAGACCGACGCCGAAGAGCGGGATCAAGGCCATCGGCAAGGTCGTGAGCAGCGACATCCTCGGGTCCTGCAGGAGCGTGAACGTCAGGCCGCAGCCGACGGCGGTCACGAAGTCCGCGAAGCCGAAGCGATGGATGCGCCGATACAGGTCGAGGCTCGGGCGGCGCCAGAGAAGGGTCGCCGCGTAGCTGCCGGCGAGGATCCAGAACAGCGGCGGCAGCTCGCCGCGGAGGCCGTACCAGAAGAAGAGGAGTGCTGCCGGGATGCGCCAGACGTGCATCAACGTCAGCCGGCGCAAGCCGATGGCGTCGACCGCGCGCCGCACGATGCGCGACGTGAAATACAACACGACCGGAATGCCGATGCCGAGCGCGACGAGCAACGCGAACGCCGGCATGAAGCGCTAGCCGAGCGAAGCCAACGTTCCACTGCGCGAGGCCCAGACGACGGTGATGAACCACGAGGCGATCGTGACCCAGATCGCGGGTGCGAAGGCGGGTGGGCGGGATGGCGGGCGGGTCATGGCAGCTCCAGGAAAAATACGGTATCGGAATCGGTTGATATCAACGTTCTTCCAAAAGCGACGGCGCTCGGTCGAGCATCGGTCGGTGTTCAGGTCAGCGCCGTGAGCTGGCGGCGCAAGCGCTTCGATTCGACGTCAGGAAGCTCGGCACCCACTTCCGCCTGGACCTCCTGCCAAAGCGGGATGGCCTTGGCGAGCAACGCCTTGCCGGCGGCCGTGAGCCGGGCGTCGCGACCGCGCAGGTCCTCGGCCGAAACATCGATCGCGACGAGCCCGCGTCGTTGCAGCGGCTTCAGGCCGGCGGTCACGGTCGTGCGATCCATTGCCAGATGCTCGGCAAGCGGTTGCATGCCGACCGGCTGCATGCCGGCAACGGCGGTCAGCATCGAGAACTGGCCGCTGTTCAGCCCGATTGCGCCCAGACGGGCGTCGAACCGACGCGACACCGCGCGCGCCGCCCGACGCAAGCCGAGGCACAGGCAGGTCGACGAGATCGTGCGGGGGTCGATGGGGAGTGGCTTGGACACGATCGGAGTATAGTTGATATCAACGTAACCGGGCGTGCCGGCTTTGCAAGCGCCGGTCATCGCATAATCGCCGCGGCGGTCAGGACGAACACCGGTATCGCATTCCGGCTGACGAGCCGACGGCGAGGACGTCGGAAGTCAAGCGCCTTGCGTCACCGGTCACCAACCACTGGAGGTCCACGAATGAAGCTCTACTACTCGCCCGGCGCCTGCAGCCTGGCCGACCACATCGCGCTGCACGAGGCGAAGTTGTCGTTCGAGCACGAGAAGGTCGATCTCAAGTCCAAGCGGACCGAGGGCGGCGCCGACTATACGGCGATCAATCCGAAGGGCTACGTGCCCGCCCTCACGCTCGACTCGGGCGAAACGCTGACCGAGAACGTCGCGATCCTCGACTGGATCGCGCACCAGGACACGGCCCTTCGCCCTTCCGGACCGATGGGCCACACGCACCTGCTGCAGGCGCTCGCCTATATCTCGACGGAGATCCACAAGAGCTTCAAGCCCTTGTTCGCCGGCGCGGGCGACGAGGAGAAGCAAAAGGCGAAAGAGCTGATCCTGAAACGCATGGCTTACCTCGACGACCGGTTGCAGGGCGACTTCCTGTTCGGCGCCGATGTCAGCGTCGCCGACGCCTACCTGTTCGTCATGCTGCTGTGGGCGAAGAAGAACGGCCTCGAAGTCCCGGCGAAGCTCGCCGCCTTCCGCGATCGGATGATGGAGCGCCCCGCCGTGCAGAAAGCGATGACGCACGAGGGTCTGATCTGACCGAACGATCGTTCGGCGCTTCTGAAGCAAAAAGGTCCGCCGTCGATGCGTCGCGATGCGGCCGCGACGGCGGACCGGGCCTGCGGTTAGGGTCCTGTCCGCTGGATGGCGTGATAGCCCACCAGCAGGATGACCGCACCCACGACCGCGACGAGGATGCTGTAGAGATTGATGCCGTCCGCTCCCGACGCACCGACCAGGTTGAAGAGGAAGCCACCGACGATCGCGCCGATGACGCCGAGCACGATGTCGAGGACCACGCCCTCCCCGCTCTTGTTCACCAGCTTGCTCGCGATGAATCCCGCGATCAGTCCCACCACCAACCAGGCAACGATCGACATGTCAGCTCCTTGTTTAAACAGGCAATGCGCTTGGATCGAGACGTCGCCGGAAGGCGATGTCTCGCGGGGTCGCGGCGAATCAGCTTCCGCGCTTGACGGTTCGGGCCTCGTCGGCGGCGGCGATCTTCTCCACCTCGACCTTCGTCTGGCGGACCGTGTCGCGAATCGTTTCCTCGCGTTCGGTCGCCGTCTTGCCCACTTCCACTTCGCCGGTGACGCGAGCCGTCTTGCTCACGACCGCCTCCTCGCCCATCTCGCGGACCTCGATGC
>CAXTDA010000027.1:16517-18321 GCA_964242935.1 uncultured Burkholderiaceae bacterium
ACGCGAGCCGTCTTGCTCACGACCGCCTCCTCGCCCATCTCGCGGACCTCGATGCTGCCCTCCTTGAACGCGGCCAGATCCGCCGGGCTGGCCACCCGGTCGACCGCGGTCCGCCTGATGTCGGCCTGCTCCTCGCGCAGCGTGACCGACTCTTCGACCGGCACTTCGGTCATCCGCGTGAAGACCCGAACGCCGCCACGCGCCACGGCGCGCTTCCCGACCTGCAGCTCCTCCTGCACTTCCTGCAGCTTCCGGGTCGCGCCGGTCCCGAGGCCGGTGTCGGTGCTCGCCGCAGCGCCGGTCCAGCCGTCCTTTCGCCACTCGCCGGAACGCTCGTCGATGTCGATCGCTCCGGCGGCATTCAGGATCTGCTCGGCCTTGGCCATCTGGGCTTCGCTGGTGGTCCGCACCGTCAGGCCGTACGAACCGCGATTGAAGGCTTCGGTGTAGGTGCTCCGGTGATGGTCGACATCCCGGTCGTCGCTGCCGTCGGCGCCGAACAGGTTTTCGAAGAAGCGCGTGATCGCTCCTTCCTGGTGAGGCGCTGTCGTCGTATCCGACGCCGTCGACGTCGCAGCGCCTGTCGATCCGCCGGTCAACTGAAGCGCATTGGCGGCGAAGCCGGCTGCGAGCAGCTTGCCTTGCGCGGCCATCGCGTCGGCTTCCGTGTCGAACATTGCAACCAAGACTGAACTCATCGTTTCCTCCGATCGATCCTCGCGGATCCTTGGGTTTGCCCGGAATGGGCGGGTCACGACGACCTAATCACCGGTGTTTCGGCTCCAAGCCGTTCGATTTCGATGTGCTCTTCCCGCACCGTGACCGACCGCGGATCGCGATGGGTGCCGCCGATGCGGGCGATGTGGATCTCTTCGACGAGCACCAGACGTTTCTGCGTCACGACGATCTCCTTCACGACCGGCACGATCATCGTGTCGCCTTCGTAGCGCACGGCCGGCACTTCGCCTTCGGCCAGCTCGCGGTCCAGCGGACGTCGCTCGATCTCGACCGTCTCGTGCCGCAGCAGCTCGTCGACGAGTACGTCCCGCGCTTCGACGCGCTTGGTGATGCGATAGCCGCCGCGGTCGACGGCGACCTTCCCGATGTCGATCGACTCCGCGACGATCGGCAACGTGACCGAAGACCCATCCGCCGGCGTCCCGCGATCGCCCGCAGGATCGATAGCGGCCCCAGCCGTGGCCGCGCGGGGCGAGGGCAAATCTTGTGGGGCACGTGGGTCGTTCATGGCGACTGATTCGGGCAGGTGACGCAAGACGATGGAACGGGGACCGGCGCTCTCGCCTGCTTCCGCCGCAGGAGGAAGGCGTGTACGGGGTCGTCGAAGTGGGCGGATTCTGTTGGACCGGTCCAGGGCCGACAACGCGCGTATGCACTACCGGGCCTAGTGCACATGACGGGTCGGCGGATCGGCCGCTCGGGCTACGATGCTTGTCCGACAAGCGGGACTACCGGCATCCGAAGGGGCACGCATGGCCGATCAGGGGGACGAACGATTGAAGGCGTTGAAGGCGTCGATGAAGGAAGCGCTCGGCAAGCTGACCGGCAGCGACGAACTCGAGGCCCAGGGCGCACAGGAGAAGTCCGGCGGAAGCGTCGGCGCGCGCGAGCCGAAGACGCGGGCGGCGCCGCCGGCGAGGAAGAAGGCGGCACCGCGCGGCACGAAGGCCCGGCCACCGCGATGACGGTCGCGACGATGTTCTCCTCGCAGTCGACGCACCCGATACAGGCGCAGCGACCGCGTCGACCGGACGACGGCCTGACGTGAACGCGCCCTCCCGCCGAC
>CAXTDA010000028.1:0-18127 GCA_964242935.1 uncultured Burkholderiaceae bacterium
CTCGTCGGCGCGACCGGCGACCTCGCGAAGCGGAAGTTGCTGCCCGGCCTCTTCCACCTGACGAGCGCCGGTTTCATCCCCGGCTGCCGCATCATCGGCCTGTCGCTCGACGACATCGGCGTCGACGACTTCCGGAAGCTCGCGCGGCAGTCGCTCGACGAGTTCTCCACGCGGCGGACGACCGACGGCGAATGGGAGGCGTTCGCGGCCAGCCTCGACTACGTGCCGCTGTCCGCGGGCGCCGACGCGCTGAAGGCCGCGGTCGCGAAGGCCGAGCAGGCGCTCGACGGCCAGAGCCGTCGACTGCACTACCTGAGCGTGCCGCCGAAGGCCGCGCTGCCAGTGGTTCGCACGCTCGGCGAGGCCGGCCTGATCGAGCGCTCGCGGATCGTGATGGAGAAGCCGTTCGGCACCGACCTCGCGAGCTCGGTGTCGCTGAACGCGAAGCTGCACGAGGTCTTCGACGAGTCGCAGATCTTCCGGATCGACCACTTCCTCGGCAAGGAGCCGGCACAGAACATCCTCGCGTTCCGCTTCGCGAACGGCCTGTTCGAGCCGATCTGGAACCGCAACTTCATCGACCACGTGCAGATCGACGTGCCCGAGACGCTCGGCCTCGGTCGCCGCGCCGGCTTCTACGAGGCGACCGGCGCGTTCCGCGACATGGTCGTCACGCACCTCTTCCAGATCCTCGCGTTCATGGCGATGGAGCCGCCGACCTCGCTCGAGCCGATCCCGATCAGCGAGGAGAAGAACAAGGTGTTCCGCAGCATGCTGCCGATCCAGCCGGCCGACGTCGTGCGTGGCCAGTACACCGGCTATCGCGCCGAGGAAGGCGTCAACCCCGAGTCGGAGACCGAGACGTTCATCGCGCTGAAGTGCTCGATCGACAACTGGCGCTGGGCCGGCGTGCCGTTCTATCTCAGGACCGGGAAGCGCATGGCCGAGGGACAGCGGATCATCTCGATCGCGTTCCGCGAGCCGCCGAAGAGCATGTTCCCCGCCGGCTCCGGCGTCGGCGCGCAGGGACCCGACCACCTCACGTTCGACCTCGCCGACGCGTCGAAGATGTCGCTGTCGTTCTACGGCAAGCGGCCCGGCCCTGGCATGCGGCTCGACAAGCTGAGCCTGCAGTTCGCGATGCACGACACGACCTTCATCGGCGACGTGCTCGAGGCGTACGAACGCCTGATCCTCGACGCGATGCGCGGCGACCGCACGCTCTTCACCGCGGCCGAAGGCATCGAGCGGTTGTGGGAGGTCTCGACGCCGCTCCTCGACGCGCCGCCGCCGGTACGCTTCTACGCGCCGGGTTCGTGGGGGCCGAACGCGATCCACCAGTTGGTCGCGCCGAGAGCGTGGCGCCTGCCGTTCGAGCGGGCCTGGCGGGCGCCGGTGAAGTAGTGGGCGGGCCGGCGACGATCGCGGACGAGCAAGTCGTCGCGAATCATCAGGACGGATGACGGCGCGCATTGCGTGCGATGCGGTGCGTGATCGAAGATGCGGACGTGCGGCCTCCGCCGACGAGCCGCACGAGCCCTCGGCAGCGTCCCGGGAATCCCTGCGATGTCGCACGTCCCTCAGGTTTTCATCTCGACCGTCACCCGCGAGTTCCTCGATCTGCGGATCGAGCTGAACCGCATCGTCACGAAGGCCGGCTGGCATGTCGTCGACCAGGAGAACCTGGTTCGCACCGGCCGCGAGACGCTGCGGATGCTGGACGATCACATCCGCGAATGCGACTGCGTCGTCCACCTGATCGGCAAGGACGCGGGTTCGCCGCCGGCGCAGGAGTCGCTCGACTGGCTGAACGAGGCCTGTTCCGGCTTCCGGACCGACGCGCGTTTCGCGGCGCTGCGCCCTTTCCTCCACGACCCCGCCCGTACGCTGCCGTACACGCAATGGGAAGCGTGGCTCGCGCTGCTTCGCGGCAAGGATCTGATCGTCGTCGGCCTGCGCGATGCGGAGGTGGTGCCAGCACCGTCCGGCGACGTGCAACGCGAACACTTCGAGCGTCTGCAGGCGCTCGAGCGCTTCCGGATCGCGTTCATCGACGACAAGGAGTTCACCAGCGAGCTGCTGATCACGCTGAACAAGCTGGATCGGCTGCTCGACGCGTCCCGCTTCCGCTGGCCCGTGCCGATCGATTTCTCGGAGCACCTCGTGCCCAAGAGTGGCCAGTACGTCGGTCGGCGATGGCTGTTCGACCGCATCGACGCGTGGGCCGCCGTGCCGGGCAAGTCGCTGCTGCTGACCGGCAGCTTCGGCATCGGCAAGAGCGCGATGGTGGGCAAGCTGCTCGATCACTGGTCGAACCGCAAGGTCATCCGGCACTTCTGCCGATACAACGACGACGAGACCCTGAAGCCGGGCCGCATCGTCGCGAGCATGGTCGCGCAACTGAAGGATCTCGTGCCGGAGTATCGCGACGCGGTCGAAGCGGACGAAAGAGCCAAGCGCTTCCTGATGACGGCCGAAGAGAACCCGAGCGGCGCGCTGCGGCACGGCGTCCTCGACGTTCTGAGCAAGCTCGAAGCCGGCACGCAGCGGACGCTGTACCTGCTGGTCGACGCGCTCGATGAATCGCTCCAGATCGCGTTCGCGCCCGCCTCGACCCGGCTCACGCTGGTCCACCTCGTGTCCGAGGCGGCGGGCCTCCTCCCGCCCTGGGTCCGTGTACTGATGACCTCACGGATGGTCGCCGGCGTCGACAGCGAGATCGTGCGCGACCGCTTCGAGATCATCGACATCGAAGAGATGGGCAAGCCGCACATCGAGGCCGACATCACGGAATACGTCGCCGAGCGGGCCGCCGTCGACCACCGGATCACCGCCTTCCTGCGCGACGCGAACCGCACGGCGGCCGACCTCGGCCGGGCCCTGGGATCGGTGCTTGGCACCCGCTTCCTGCTGGCCGAGAGCGTGCTGAACGACATCGCGAACGGTCACATCACGGCGGACCGCGCCGATCGCCTGCCGGTACGCATGGGTCAGTTCTACGAAGAGTCGTTCAACAAGCGCATCGATCGGGCGAAGCTCGACATCGAACACCTGCGGTCGGTGCTCGCCGTCGTCGCGGTCGCCCGCGAGCCGCTGCAGGAGCCCTGCCTCGGCGGCATCACCGCGCTGTCGCTCGACGAGGTCGGCCGCATCGTGCTGGCGTTCAGCGGCCTTCTCGTCAAGGATGCGCACGGCGGCGTGACCTTTGCGCACTTCTCGCTGGAGACGTGGCTGCGCAGCACGGACCCGACGTTCACGCACGCCGGCGCGTTCGCGATCGATCCGGGAGAGGCCGAGGCGCGCCTGCTCGCCCATTGCCGACGCCTCGTGCTGGATCGCATCGAGCCGGGCGCGTTCACGGGCTACCTGTCGCGCTTCGGCGTCAACCTGCTCGTCGACCGGCGCGAGTTTCATGCGGCGACCCGGCTGCTCGTGGCGCTGCGCGACGAGCACCTCGGCGGCCTGAACCCCGGCCAGCTCCGCGTCCAGTCCGACACGGTGCTGGCTGCGCTCGAGGCGCACTGGCGCGTGGTCGACGCCAGCGACGGCGACGAGCGACTGAAGCGGCGAACGCCCCTGGCCGAAATCCCCACGTCGCAACTGCGCGAACTGCTCATCGGCAAGGACTACGAGACCGGCATCAACGTCCCGGTGATCCGCATCCTCGTCGAATGCCATCCGGTCCAATGGCGGGCCGTGCAGGGCGACCTGCTCGATCTGAAGGGCGAGAACGACCTCGTGTTCCGGCACGACTGCGGCGTGGCCTATGCGCTGGCATGGCACGAGACGCAGGGCGCCGAACGCGAGTCGCACATCGTGGGCATCGAGGCGATGGGCCGGTCCGACGATCCCGACGAGCGCGAGATCGCCGGCTACGCGATGAAGTTCATCTGCCAGCGTTTCGACCAGCGCTCGTGGGGCGGCGTGATCGGACCGCGCATCAAGCCGCTCGTCATCGAGTACGCGCACCGCCGGACCGCGATGGATCGCATGGTCGCCTGCGAGATGCTGCTAGCGCTCGCGATCCGCGGGCAGAAGGTCGACACGTGGTTCAGCGACGACGGCTTCGACGTGCCGTTCTGGGACCCCTACTGGCCGAACCAGCGGTCCGATGTCGACGCGATCAACACGACACTCGGCCGCGAGACGCCGAATGCGACAGGCGCCCCCGACGCCGCCCGCAGCCTGGCCGATGCACGCGCACAGGCTCTTTATGCGAAGGAATTGCAGGTGCGCCTGCTCAGCGCCCCGTATTTCACGACGAGCAAGGCCGCGCGCAGGCTCCGCGAGCACATCGGCAACTTCAGGGAGCAGCAGGACGATGCGACGCTGTTCGACGAGGCGAACATCCGCGAGATCGGCAACGCGCTGCTCGGTCCGTACTGGGAGACGATGGTCGACTTTATCCGTCTGCGGATGCTGCATCCGCTTTGGAACATGACCGAGCGTGCCGCGACGCTGGTGTCGCGGACCATCAAGAACGACGTGCGCCTGCTACCCGTGATCGAGAAGCTGCCGGTCGCCGACACGAGCTGCTGGCGACTGCACTACGGCGCCGTCGACGCCGCCTACAACGCCGGCAGCCAGGACGACTATGCAACCTTCTTCCGCGTGCTGATTGCCTTTGGACGCGACAGGGATTGTCGCGTGCGCGGCATCTGCATCGACGACCTGAACGGCTGGGTGGTCGATGCGGAGTCGGACGCGCTTGACGCGAAGCTCGCCGATGCCGGCATCGTGTCGCTGTTGCACGACTGGACGCACGAGGCCGACGACGTGTGGCTGCTCGAGTACCTCCATCTGCTGTTCCGGCATCTGCACGACGTGCGCAAGCTCGCGCCCGCGACGATCGAATCGCTGCTCGGTCCGGTCGAGCGCCGTTCGCGCTTCCTCGGCGCGGATGCGTTCTACGAACTCGATGCCACGAGCTTCATGTCGGACATCGAGGAGCGGCGGGCTCGCGAATGGGCCGCTCAATTGCGGCGCTAGTCAGTGGCGTGTCGCTCGACGCGACCCGCGACGCGATCGAACCCGTAGGCCCGCGTCACGCGGCAGACCTCGATGTCGTATTCGGTAAAGAACGAGCGGCGTCCCGCCTCCTGTCCGGCAACGTGCTCGGGGTGGTTGCGCCACGCCAGCAGCGACGGCTCGTCGACGAACTTCACGAACGTCAGGTACTCGCCGTCTCCCGCGGTGAAGTCCTTGTAGGCGACGAAGCCAGGCATTGCGGATGCGAGCTCGGACATGCGCGCGCTCATCGTCTCCATCGCGCCGAGGTCGGCGTCGGGACGCACCTTCGAACGAAAGATCACGACGATCATCTGCTGTCCTCCATCGATGAATGGTCCACTTCATCAACGCCTCACCCGCCCGGTGCCCCGAACGAGACGGTGGTGCGCGGCTCGGTCGCCGTAGTACCGGCCTTCGGCCCGGGAACAAAGCATACGACCTACCGACAGCTCGCGACGATGCGCAGCGCGACGCGTCGCGCGCTCTCGGCCGCGCCGTTCATGTAACCCTGGAATTGGCGGCTGCAGTGCTCGCCGGCGAAGTGGATCCCGCCGGCCCGCTGGCCCTCGAGACCGGCCAGGTCGGTCCACTGGCCCGGCCGATAGCAGGCGTACGAGCCCTGCGCGAACGGCTCGGTCGGCCAGTGGACACGTGTCGCGCTCCCGGTGCGTCGGGCGTCGAAACCGGGAAACACCGCGTCCGTCGCGACCGACAGTCGCGCGGCGTGCGCGTCCACGTCGCCATGACCCATCGCGATCGACGGACGACCGCCCATGAACCAGGTGTACATGCCGGTCTCTCCGCCGCGCTGCCGGCTCGCGTCCCAGCCGGTCTGCATCGGGCCGTCGGTGTACAGGCCCCCGTCACGGCCTTCATCGAGCCACGGCCGTCCACGCAGACCGACGATCAGCTTGGCATTCATGCCGTAGCCGAGCTGGTCGATGCAGGCCTGCTTCGTCGGGCCGAGCAGTCCGCCCAGGTCGACGTGGCGCAGCAGCGTGAACGGCAGCGCGAGGACGACGAGGTCGGCGTCGTGTTCGGTCGCGACGCCGCCGACGTCGAAGTCGAGGCGATAACCGCTCGCCTTCCCCCGCACGCGAACGAGCCGGTGCTCCATCCGCACGCGATCACCGAGTCCTTTCGCAAGGCTCCGCGTAATCGACTCGACCCCTTCGCGCACCTTATAGCGCTCATCGCTGTCGCCGAAGATCGAGAAGCCATCGGCGACGTCCGTGCCGATCATCGACACGAAGCCGATCGCGCTCAGCTCGCCGATGTCGAGACCGTACTCGGTCTCGTAAGCCACACCGAGCAGGTCGCGCAGCCACGGCTCCATGTCGAGGCCTTCGAGATACTCGGCGATCGACAGGCGATCGATGAGAATGTCGAACGGCCCGTGGCTGCGGCGCGAGACCGACGGCGTGAGCGCGGCGGCGTCGGCCGCGATGCGCGGCGCCGCCGACGCGTAGGCCTCGGTGATCGCGGCCTCGTCGTAGTGCCGACCCGCAAAGTGATAGGCGGTCCGCAGACCGGCCTGGCTCGACGCCTCGGTGTCGATCAGGGTCAGCCCGAACACGCGCGACAGCGCGAGCATGTCGCGGTGCGCGCCGTCGATGAACTCGCCGCCGTGCTCGCAGACGAGGCCGGCCTCCTGCGTACCGAAGTCGGTGCGGATGCGACCGCCGGTACGGCTCGATGCCTCGAAGAGCGCGACCGTGCATCCGGCCTTCGTCAGCAGGTGCGACGCGACAAGGCCCGCGATCCCCGCGCCGACGACGGCGACCTGCGGCGCGGCGCCGGCGATGCGCGGTGCCGCGCTGCCGTCGTAGAGGCGATCCAGCGCGGGCGAGCGCGAGATCGATGAGTCCGTCGTCATGGGGATGATGGTCGGGTGAGGACAAAGGCCCCGCACAGGGTCCGTCGCGCCGAGTCGGCTGGTCGTCGCTGGCGGGTGACACCTTACAGCCTCGATGATCCGCATCGACGACCGTTCGAAGCAGGGCAGCGAAACGGCGCCTCGGGGTCTCTCCCACTGGTAACCCGCGACGAAACTCGTTAAGGTCACGCTACGCCGCCAACTCGCGTTCGCGGCGAACGTCGTTCGGACATCCAGGAACGACGATCCCTTCACGAGGAGACATTCGATGTCGGTATTGCACTCGGTCCGTCGAGGACCCGGCGGGCCCGCGGCATGTGGTGGCACGCATTCGTTCCGGTCGCGTTCACGCTTCACGCCCTGGCTCCGCAGCACGATCCTCGGCCTCGCGGCCGCGACGATCCTCGCCGCCTGCGGCGGCAACGACGATGGCGGACCACCGCCGGTGGCCGCACCCACGATCAAGGCCCTGTCGAACCGCGCGGACCAGGTGAGCGGCGGCGACGTGCTGATCGAGGTGGCGTTGCCGAGCGGCGTCGCGGCTTCGGCCCTCACCGTCAACGTCGGCGGTCGTGACGTGACGAGCCAGTTCGCCGCGCGTTCGACGTCCGGCGGCCGCATCGTCGGCCTCGTGACCGGTCTCGCCAACGGCAACAACGTCATCACCGCGAGCGCTTCCGGCGCCACGTCGACGCTGACGGTCAACAATCATCCGATCGGCGGTCCGGTGTATTCGGGGCCGCAGATCCTGCCCTGGGTCTGCGCGACGCCGACCGCACAGGCTGCGAGCGGCAACACGCCGGCGACCAACGCGAGCGGGCTGTCGACCACCGCGACCGACAGCCAGTGCAACATCGCGACCGAATACAAGCTCTGGTATCGCACCACGAACGCGAACTGCAACGCCGCGCTGCCGGACCCGAATCCGCCGACGGCAGCACCGACCAACCCGTGCTTCAAGCCGTACACCGTCGGCACGACGCCGGCCGACCTCGCGTCGACGACGATCGACACCGGCCCCACGGTGCCGTACATCGTGCGCGTCGAGCGCGGCACGGTGAACCGCGGCATCTTCGACATCGCGGTGCTGTACAACCCGGCGCTGCCGTGGACCGGCACGACGCCGCAGCCGCAGTGGAACGGCAAGGTGGTCTACACGTTCGGCGCCAGCACCGGCCAGCCGCGCCGTCAGTACCGCAGCGAGCAGACCTGGACCGACGACGCGGCGTTGTCGCGCGGCTACATGGTCGTCGACAACAGCCTCACCGACTCGCTCTACAACTCGAACCGCGTGCTGATGACCGAGACGCTGATGATGATGAAGGAGCACATCATCGACGCGTACGGCGAGGTCCGCTACGTCGCCGGCAACGGCTGCTCGGGCGGCTCGATCCAGCAGAACACCGCGGTGTCGATCTATCCGGGCCTGCTCGACGGCATCCAGGTCCAGTGCGACTACCCCGATTCGATCACGACCGGGATCGAGGTCGGCGACTGCGTGCTGCTCGTCAACGCGTACACGACGCCGCAGTGGACGGCCCTGATGGCGGGTCTCACGCCGGCGCAGGTCATCGCGAAGAAGGCCGCGATCAACGGCCACCTCGACCAGCTCGGCTGCCACTCGTGGAACAACGCGTTCGGCAACGCGAACAAGCCGGGCAACTACATCCCGCGGCTGGTGTTGGACGCGGCCGGCAACATCGCGCCGGTCGGTGCCGCCCGCAACAACTGCGAGCTGCCGGCGGCGCTCGTCTACGACGCCGCGACCAACCCGACCGGGATCCGTTGCACCGATCCCGATGCGGCGGTCCAGGTCTGGGGTACCGCGCCGGGAACGACGCGGGCCAACCTCACGACCGACAACACCGGCGTGCAGTACGGGCTGAAGGCGTTCAGGGCCGGCGCCATCACGGCCGAGGAGTTCGTGACGATCAACGAGCGGATCGGCGGGACCGACGCGGACAACAACCTCGTCGCCGCCCGGGCGGTCGCCGATGCGGCGGCATTGCCGATCGCTTATCGCGCCGGCATCGTGTCGAACGGCTCGCGGCTCGGTCAGGTCCCGATCATCGACGGACGGGGCTACGACGAGCAGGGCATCCACTACATCTGGCGGAGCTTCTCGGAGCGCGACCGGCTCGACGCCGAGGCCGGCGGTCACGGCAATCAGGTGATCTGGCGCTTCGGCAGCGCGTTGGTCGCCCCGGCGGCCTCGGGCATCACGCTGCAGTCGTTCCTGACGATGGACACGTGGTTGACGCAGCTCAACGCCAGCGCGCCGAAGGCGTCGGTCAACGCGGCCCGCACGCAGGCGCAGGTCGTCGCCGGCAAGCCGTCGTCGGCCTTCGACTTCTGCTACCTGTCGAGCGACACGAACTACACCACCAAGGTGACGGACCAGGCGACCTGCGATGCCGACGTCCGGCTCGTCCCGCGCTCCTCGCCGCGCCAGGTGGCCGGTGGCTCGCGGCTCGAGAACATCCTCAAGTGCCAGCTGAAGCCGCTCGATGTCGCCGACTACGCGCCGGCGACGCTGACGGCGGCGCAGCTGACGCGGATGCAGACGGTGTTCGCGTCGGGCGTCTGCGACTGGACGAAGACGGGCGTCGGCCAGCAGGCGCCGGTGTCGCCGCTCGACTTCAGCACCACGCCGGGCGGCGTGCCGTTCCCGGCGGCTCCGTCCTCGCGGGCGAGCTGACCGGACGCCGGTCCGTCCTCTCCGGGCGGATCGTGCTGAAAGGGGGTGGACTCCGGTCCATCCCCTTTTTGCTTGCGAAGCTCAAGCATCCGCCGGGCCGGTCGATAGTCGACCATGAGCGAATCCCGGCATCCCGGCGCACTGCGCGCTTTCCAGGCCCGATGCCTCGCGTGGGCGCGGCGCTGGTCGCATCACTCTGCCGAACCGCACATCCTGTTCCCCGCACTCGCCGTATTGATCCTCGGCGTGATCTGGGGGACGACGCTGAATCTGGTGACGGTCGAGCGGATCGCCGCGCAGGACGGCGCGTCGGATGCCATTCGCGAGAGCGCCGCGACCTATGAAGCGCAAGCCCTGCGTGCGTTGCACGAGATCGACCAGACGCTGAAGATCGTCAAGTACGCGGCCGACCTGAAAGGCAGCGCCGGGGTGCTGCCGGACTTGCGGGCCAACGCCTTGCTGCCGCCCGACCTGCTGTTCGCCGTCGGCATCGCCGATGCGAACGGCGACGTCGTCGCCGGCACCCGCGCGAGCCTGAAGGGCAACATCGCCTCGCGCGACTACTTCGTCGGGCAGCGCCTCGCGGACGCGTTCGTCGTCGGCAGCCCACGGAGGCGCGTGGACACCGGCGAATGGACCATGCAGTTCAGCCGGCGACTCGCCACCGCCGACGGCCGCTTCAACGGCATCGTGTTCATGTCGGTCGATGCGGCCTACTTCGTCAGCGCCTACGAGCCCGAGAAGCTCGGCGCACACGGCCTGCTCGGCCTGCTCGGAACCGACGGCGTCTTCCGGGCGCGCCGCAGCGGCGACGAGGTGAGCGCCGGCGGGTCGGTCGTCGACGTCGCGCGCTTCGTGGCCGCTTCCGACGGCGTCGTCGCCTCGACCGACGTGGCGCTCGACGGCATCAGCCGCTTCACGAAGGCGATCAAGCTCTTCGACCTGCCGCTCGTGGTCGTCGTCGGCCTGTCGCGCGACGAGCAATTCGCCACGGCGAATCGGAAGGCGATGACCTACCTCGGGCGCGCCGTCGGCGGCAGCGTCGTCGTCGTGGCGTTGCTGCTGCTGCTGGGTCGGATGAGCCGGCAGCTCGCCGAAGGCCGGAAACGGGCGGTCGCCGAACAGGCGCTCCATGCCGAAAGGGTGGAGCATCTCGCCTACCACGATGCGCTAACGGCGCTGCCGAACCGCAGCATGTTCAGCCGCCTGCTCGTGCAAAGCATCGCGCACGCCAAACGTCACGAGCGTCGGCTCGCCGTGCTGTTCCTCGACCTCGACCGGTTCAAGCAGATCAACGACACGCTGGGGCACGACGCCGGCGACCAGTTGCTGAAGGAAGTCGCGGTCCGGCTCGGCACCTGCCTGCGGACCAGCGACACCGTGGCGCGCCTCGGCGGCGACGAGTTCGTCGCGCTGCTGCCGGAGCTCGACGACCACCGTTATGCGGCGACCGTCGCGCTCAAGATTCTCGCCGTCCTCGCGACACCCTTCGTGGTCTCCGGGCACGACGTTCGGGTCACGGCGAGCATCGGGATCAGCACCTATCCGACGGATGGTCTCGACGAATCGACGCTGACCAAGAACGCGGACATCGCGATGTACAGCGCGAAGGCGGAAGGCAAGAACAACTTCCAGTTCTATTCGGCGAGACTCAGTCCGCCCACGCTGGAGCGCCTGGATCTGGAGTGCGCCCTGCGGCAGGCGCTCGAACGTCAAGAACTCTTCATCGAGTACCGGCCGCGATGCGACAGCGACAGCGGCCGCATCACCGCGATGGAGACGGTCCTGCGCTGGCAGCACCCCGCGCGCGGCGCGATCGATTCGCCGGACTTCATGCCGGTCGCCGAGGAGACCGGCCTCGGCGTGGCGATCGGCGACTGGATGCTCACGACGGTCTGTGCCCAGCAGATGGCCTGGCAGCGCGAGGGGCTGCCGCCGCTGGTCGTCGCCATACGCCTGACCGAGCGGCAACTGTTCGACGACCATTTCCTCGGGCGTCTCGCGGCGATCCTCGGGGCCTCCGGCATGCGGCCTTCGCTGCTCGAGTTGGCGATCGGGGAGCAGCAGTTGATGCCCGACGTCCGGAAGACGATGCAGTCGCTCGTGGGGTTGCGCGACCTCGGCGTCCGGATCGCCATCGACGATTTCGGCGTCGGTTATGCGGCGCTGGCGACGCTCAAGAGATTTCCGATCGACACGATCAAGATCCATCGTTCGATGGCCCGCAACATCGCGCGGAACGGCGACGCCAGGGAGCTCGCGGAGGCTTTGGTCGCGATGGGTCGCACGCTCAGCCGCAACGTTCGCACGCCGGACGCGACCGATGACCGCCGGGACGACCTGCCGCCCGCCGAAGGCTGCGACGGGCTGCGCACGTTCTTCCTGGACCAGCCGGTGGCGGCGAACGGCGTGCCGCACCGGTTGCTGAACGCGCCGCCACGCCTGGCATCGGAGCCGAACCCGACCTGAACCAGGGGCGTGGTCACGGCGGGTCGACCACCCGGAGGCTCGCGTCGGCGGCGGTCCGCTCGACGTAGCCGATCGCATGCGGATCGCTGGTCAGGCGCTTCTTGAGCTCGGTCTCGCTGGACGCTTCCGGCGGCGGCTGGCCGCGGCCCGTGAAGATCACCTTGGACCAGTGCGCCTTGACCTGTGCCGGCAGCTTGCCGGTGAACCTGGCATAGAAGTCGTCGCGCGCGACGGAACTCTCGAGCTGGTCGATCGGCATGGCGCGGTCGCCGTTCGGATAACGCGTGCTTCGCCCGAGGAAGATGTCGGCGACCTGATCGCGGGTCAGGACGGTGATCGGGCTCTTGACGGAGACGACCGGGACGACATCGGCGATGGCCGGGCGCGATTCCGCGGACCACGCGAGGGCAACGCGGACGACGGCACCGCAGAGGGACGAGGGGCAGCGCATCAGAAGACGAAGTCGAGCGCGGCGCTGAACACGTTGACCCGGCCGCCCGGCATGAAACCGGGCTGCAGATTGGTCAGGAGCCCCGGCGAATGCGCGTCGATCACCACGCGATCGAACTGGAGCGTCAGCGCAGCGGACTTCGCGAAGTCCCAGCGTTCCCCGATCGAATAGGTGGTCTCTGCCGCCTTGGCACCCAGGACGCCGTTCAGGAAGGCGTTGAGCGCCAACGCGGTCGGCACGGCGACGGCAGGCAGCCCCGCGAGCGGTACGCCGGGATCGGCGGTGTTGCCGTCACCGTGGGTGCGGGCGACCGTGGCGTACGGTGTGAAGCGGCCGATGCGATAGCCGCCGGTCACGTACCAGCCCGTACTGACGCCGAGCACCGAGTGCGTATTCGTGCGACCCAGTTCCCCGGTGACGAACCAGCGGCCCGGGTCGTAGCTCGCGCTGACACCCATCGACGTGACCAGCGAATCGCTGACGCGGTACTTTTGCGCGATCGCCTGCCCCGCGGCGCCCAGTCGCTCGAACGCGTCGAACGGCGCCGCGAGCTCGGGAATCGTGAAACGCGCATGCGCGTAATTCACTTGCATCGTGACCGGCCCTCGTTCGAGCGTGTACACGAGCGTGTGCAGCGACCTCACTTCGCCGGTCGCGTGCGAGTCCGGCGCGGGACGCGGCAGCCGCAGCGTGGTCCGGCCGATCGTCGCGTGGAACGTTCCCGTCGTGTCGCCGATCCGCATCCGGTAGATCGCGTCGGCGCCGTCGCTGTTCGTGAATGGGGTGAGTTTGTAGACCTCCGGTGGCGGCCTGACCCACGGATTCGCGTAGCCGACCTTTCGCGAGTCGGTGGCGAGAAACAGCGGCAGCGCGATGCGCCCGAGCCGCAGACCGAAGTCCGGATCGACCTGATACTTGATGTTGGCCCATTCGGGTATGCGGGCGGTACGTGCGGTCGTAGTTCTGCTCGGAGACGACCTGCACCACCGCCGACAGTTGCGGGGTGAGGGACCCCGTCAACTGCCCGCCGATCACGCTGTCGACGTCGGCGCTCCAGCGATGGGTGTAACCCGCGCCGCTGCCCCGGGTGGGGGTCGCCGTGAAGTCTGCGCGGGACTCGCTGGAGCGGACCACGCCCAGCGTGCCGAATCCGCTCGCGGACAGACCGGGTGGGCCGGGTTCGTCGGCGAAAGCGCACGACGCGCCCCCGGCGCCGAGCAGGATCAGCAGGGACAACCTGGACGAGTGACCAAACGATCGATCGGCGAGAACGGGCGAAGGCGCCGCCCGTCCCGCGCAGTATCGGCCAGTTCCGGACCGCGTTGACGTCGACGATCGGCTTTCCCGCCTTTGCAACGCGCCCTGCCGCTTCTCTCCGGAGCCGGCGTCGCGCGGTCTCCGGACGCCCGCGTCGCCGGCACCCGCAAAGTTTCTATATCCTCGACGTCCACATCCGCGCGTCGGCGGCGCTCCGACGCGTCGACGGACCTCATGAACGCAGAAAGCAAGCTGTCCGGCAAGCAGATCGTGAGCATCGTGTTCACGTGCCTGATCCTCGCCGGAGCCTTCGCGGTGCTGCGCCCCTTCCTGCTGGCGATCATCTGGGCGGCGATCATCGCGATCGCGTCGTGGCCGCTCTACCTGCGCATCGAAGCGAAGTGCGGCGGTCGACGGGCGACCGCGTCGGTACTGACGACCGCGCTGATCTGCGTGCTGCTGGTCGGCCCGATGGTGCTGCTGATCCTGTTCGTCGCGCAGGACGTCGTCACGGTCGCCGCGTACCTGGTCAAGATCGATTCGACCGGCGCGCCGGCCCCGGCCTGGCTCGGCAAGGTGCCGTGGCTCGGCAACGTGCTGCTCGAACGCTGGAACCTCTATCTCGCCGAGCCGAACCAGCTGTCGACGATCATCCGCAGCACCGTCTCGACGAAGGTCGACGTGTTGCGGACCGCCGCCCAGTTTTTCCTGATCGGGCTGACCGGTCGCCTCGCGACGCTGATCTTCGCGTTGTGGGTGCTGTACTTCCTCTATCGCGACGGACCGCAGCTGATCGAGCGCATCGGCACGATCGGCAACCGCTGGCTCGGCAAGCGCTGGAGCGAATACGTGATCCACGTGCCGAACGCACTGCGCGCCGCCGTCAACGGCCTCGTCATCGTCGGCTTCGCCGAAGCGATCATCCTGAGCAGCCTG
The DNA here is from genome assembly GCA_964242935.1 of uncultured Burkholderiaceae bacterium. Lineage (GTDB taxonomy): Bacteria > Pseudomonadota > Gammaproteobacteria > Burkholderiales > Burkholderiaceae_D > CAHJXF01. Next base: position 14,698 of record CAXTDA010000028.1, read on the forward strand.
CTGTCGCTGACCGGCGTCCCGTCGTCGGTCCTGCTCGGCACCGTTCTCGCGATCGTCGCGTTCGTCCCGGGCGCCGCGCCGTTGCTGCTGGCCGTGATCGCGGTCGGCCTCGGCGTCAGCGGCGCGACGATCGCGGCGGTGATCGTCTTCGTCGTCGGCATGCTGATCGTGATGATCGTCGACTACACGATCCGTCCGTTGCTGATCAAGGGCGGCACGAGCCTGCCGTTCCTCGCGATCCTGTTCGGCATCTTCGGCGGCGTGTTGGCGATGGGCGTGGTTGGCCTGGTCATCGGCCCGTGCATCCTGGTGCTGCTGATGGTGTTCTTCCGCGAAGCCGTGTCGGACGAGGCGGAGTCGCTGCCGGACATCGAGCCGCGGGCGCTGGCCCGCGAGGCCAATCCGCACGGGACCACCTGACAGGGCATCACCGAGCGCAAGCGTTGCTGCGCTGGCTGATCCGGCGCGGGGATGACACCGGGGCGATTGATCCCTGCAGCACGTGGTCTCGAGTCGCTATTGCTGCGCCAGCACCCTCACGCTCGAATCGACCGCGTTCTGCTCGATGTAACCGATCGCGTGCGGATCGGCGCCGATGCGCTTCTTCACGTCGGCGTCGGACGAGACCTCGGGCGGCGGCTGTCCGCGTCCGGTGAAGATGACCTTCGACCAGTGCGCCTTGACCTGCGCGGGAAGCTTGCCGGCGTACGTCCGGTAGAACTCGTCGCGCGCGGCCGAGGTTTCGACCTGATCGATCGGCACGGCTTGCTCCCCGTTGGGAAAGCGGCCCGCGCGGCCGAGGAAGAGGTCGGCGATCTGTTCCCTGCTCAGCGCGGTTACCGCACTCTTCGCCGACACGACCGCGACCACGGCGGCGGCCGCAGGGTGCAGCGGGAAGAGCGGTACGAGCGCCGCCACCACGACGAGCCGACGGACCGCGCGTGTCGCGGTCATCTCAGAAGACGAAGTCGAAAGTCACGCTGATCACGTTGTAGCTGCCGCCCCGGGCGAAGCCGGGCTGGAGGTTCGTCAGGGTGCCCGCCGAGTTCGGTCCCAGTTGGGTATGGTCGAACTGGAGCTTGAGCGCCGCTTCCTTCGCGACGTCCCACCGGGCCCCGATCGAAACCGTGCTCTGCTCGATCTTGTTCGCCAGCGTCGCGTCGAGGGCACTGTTGAGCGCCATCGCAACCGGGGCGAGGGCCGGTGGAAGATTCGCAACCGACAGACCCGGATCCGACGTGTTGGAATCGCCGTGAGCCCGTGAGTAGATGAAGTACGGCGTAACCCGGGCGATCCGGTAGCCGCCGCTCACGTACCAGCCGAGGTTCGATCCCACCACCGAATGGGCATTGAAGCGCACCACTTCGCCGGTGACGAACCAGTCGCCCGGATCGTAGGTCGCGCCGATCCCGAGGAGCGTCGACAGCGTCGCGTCCACCTGATACCTGTCCGCGATCGCCGCGCCCTGAGTCCCGTACTGACGGAACGCATCGAACAGCGGTGCGAGCTCGGGAATCGTCACTTGAGCTCGGGCGTAGCTCAGACGCACCGTCGACGGGCCCAGCTCCAGGGTATCGACCAGCGCCCGCACGCCGTGGCTTTTCACCGTCGTCAGCGTACCGGAAACCGGAAACCGCGACGTCGACCGGCCCGCGGTCACCTGCAGCGTCTGCGTCACACTGCCCGTCTGCAATCGGTAGTTCGCGTCGACCCCGTCGTTGCTCGTGAGACTGATGACGTCGTAGATACCTGCCGGAGGCCGTACCCAAGGATTGACGAAGCCGATCTTGCGCGAGTCGGTGACGAGAAAGAGCGGCAACGCGGTGCGCCCGACGCGCACGCTGAAGTCGGGATCGAACTGGTACTTGAGGTTGGCCCATTCCGCGTGCGGCCGGTACGTCCGGTCGTAGTTTTGCTCCGAGATCAGTTGAACGACGGCCGACAGACGAGGCGTGATGTCGGCTGATAATTGCACGCCGAGCAGGCTGTCGACATCGGCGCTCCAACGATGCGTGTAACCCGCACCGTTCGGCTTGAACTGGCTCGCGCGGTAGTCGGCCTGGCCTTCGTCGGAGTGCACGATCCCGGCGGTCCCGAAGCCTCGGATCGAGAAGGTCCGATCCTCCGGCTCCTCGGCCCGGGATGAAAAGGCGCTCGAAGCGATCAGCAGGGCCGCGAAGGTCAGTGTGCGCAACGACGAGTCGGACAGGCCGCTCCGGGATGGCTAGGCCGCGAAGCATAGTCCAATCTCTATGCGCGACATCGCGCCGGAGTCGCTGGCCCGCGAAGCGAACCCGCAGGGACGGTTTGAGACCTACGGCGACAGGTGCAGCGTTCCCGAGGCCCCCCGTTCCACGTTCTCGCGCCGCATCTGCATCGGTACCGACTCGCCGTGGTTCCAGGGCCGGAACAGGTTCGAGTAGAAGCTCGACAGGCGGTTGCCCGACGCGCCGGTGGACGGGATGAAGCGGGATTCTTCGAGAGACGCCAGGTCCACGATCTGCCTCAGACTGGGGCCGTGATGCGCGACGAACGGGCCGACTTCGTCGCGGATCGAATAGCCGGAGACGTCGATCGTGTTGCTGTCGCCGCCGGCCGGCGCTTCGAGTTGGAACAACCACGCCAGCGCGGGCACGCGCGAGAACGGTCGGTGCTCGGCGCGCACCACGTGCAACGCGTCCCAGCGCCAGCGTTCGCGGTCGGGACCGACGCGGCGCACGAGGTCGGCGAGCGCGAGGTCGAGCGCGCGGCTCTTCATCTCGCCGCAGGTCTCGACCACCGGCGTGCCGACGTCGTCGCACCAGCGCGACTGGCCTTCGAGGTTCGACAGCACGTTGATCATGAAGACGGTGCGCTGCTCCCAGTAGGTCGCGAAGAGATCGCTGCCGAGCTCGTCCGCGACGACGAGACGCGTCAGCTCGCGCATCCAGGCCGCATAGATCAGCGGCTCCGGCCGGTCGCCGCGCATCGTGCCGTCCCATGCGGCGAGCTTCGCGAGCGCGGCCTTCGCGTCGTCGTTCGACGGCTTCGTGTCGAGCAGCAACGGCAGCAGCGCGAGCGCGGATCCCGAGCGGACGTCGCCCTGGATCGCGGCCGTCGTCGCGACGTCCTGCTTCGTCGACGCGGCGAGCAGCGCCTCGATGCGTCGCGCGCGGAACGGCGCGGCCCACTCGCTCGTGAGGTAGGGCGCGTAGTCGTCGGGCACGACCTTGTGGTTCGCCGTCACGATCGCGCCTTCGGGCGGATTGAGGCGCTGCGGCAGCCGGTCGAACGGGATGAAGCCGTCCCAGTCGTAGCGCGCATCCCAGCCGGGCGCGGGCGCCTGGCCGCGGAGATCGTTGTCGTTCTTCCGGACCGGGATGCGACCCGGCGCGACGAAGCCGATGTTGCCGTCGACGTCGGCGTAGACGAAGTTCTGCTGCGGCGCGTG
>CAXTDA010000029.1:0-17735 GCA_964242935.1 uncultured Burkholderiaceae bacterium
GAGATGTCCTGCGGCTCGACGCCGATGTAGCCGCGGATCACCTCGCCGCTCGTGATGATGCCTTCGAGCACTTCCTTCGCGGTCGAGACCGGCACCGCGAAGCCGATGCCGAGCGAGCCGCCCGACGCCTTCGTGAAGATCGCCGAGTTGATGCCGATCAGGTTGCCGCCGGTGTTGACCAGCGCGCCGCCCGAGTTGCCGGGGTTGATCGCCGCGTCGGTCTGGATGTAGTTCTCGAAGTTCGTCAGGTTGAGGTGGTTTCGTCCGAGCGCGCTGATGATGCCCATTGTCACGGTCTGGCCGACGCCGAACGGATTGCCGATCGCGAGGACCACGTCGCCGACGCTCGACTCCTCGATGCGGCCGAGCGTGATCACCGGCAGGTCCTGCAGGTCGATGTGCAGGACCGCGAGGTCGGTCTCGGCATCGCTGCCGACCACCGTGGCCGGCGCGTGGCGCTGGTCCGACAGCGTGACGACGATCTCGTCGGCGCCTTCGATGACGTGGCGGTTGGTCAGCAGATAGCCGTCCCGGCTGACGATCACGCCGGACGCGAGCATGCGCTCGTTCAGCCCGTCGCCCGGGCGGCGGTTCGGCTGGCGGCGCTGCCGCGGGTCGTCGGAGAACGCGTCGCGCGCGCGACGGCCGTCGCCGCTGATGTCGATGCTGACCACCGCCGGCGTCGCCTGGCGGACCGCGTCGCTGAACGAGTCTGTCCGCCCACCTTTCCACGCCGGCATCGCCGTACGGGTCATCGCCGGCGTCTCGTTGAACGTGACGGTCCCGGCCGGCCGCTCCGGCTGCAGCCAATCGGGCCGGAGCGTCTGCACGACGAACAGCAGCGCCATCGCGACCGTGACGGTCTGCGCGAAGACGAGCCAGAGCCGGCGACCGATGGCGCCTGGGCGACTAGACGCGCGGACTGGCGTCATTCGGATGAACTCGGCGGCGACCCGCCCCGGCAGGCGCTCAGGCTCGCTTCAACGCGTCGCGGATCTCACGGAGCAGCAGCACGTCCTCGGGCGTCGGTGCCGGCGCCGCATCGAGCTTGCCCTTCGCGCGGCTGATCAGCTTGACCATCCAGAAGATGATGAACGCGAGGATGACGAAGTTGAGCGACACGGTGAGGAAGCTGCCGTAGCCCCACACCGCGACACCCGCGTCGGCGAGTTCCTTGTAGCTGAACGGCGCGCCGTGCCCGATCTTCGCCATCTGGTCCGGCCGGATCGTGCCGAGCTGGATGAAGTAGTTCGAGAAGTCGAGGCCGCCGAAGATCCAGCCGACGACCGGCATGATCAGGTCCTTGACCATCGAGTCGACGATCTTGCCGAACGCGCCGCCGATGATCACGGCGACCGCGAGGTCGACCACGTTGCCCCGGATCGCGAAGTCGCGAAAGTCCTTCAGCATGCCCATCGTCGGTCCTCCGTTCTTTGAAGAACGCCATTCTAGTGTGAGGACCCGAGCGTATCCGTCGCCGCGCGGTCCTCGAAGACGCGGTGCCGGCGGTGCTCCGGGTGAACTTTGAAACGCCCTTCGAATCCGGTAAAATCGCGCGCTTTCCGGAAAGTCCGTCCCGCCCGCGTCTTCAGTCGACGGCTCGGCGGGTCCGCAGTTGCGGTCGAGCCCTCCTCCACCTCCATCAAGGCCGAGCCGATTCGGTTCGGCGCCTCCATGTCCAGCGCAGATCATCTCGCAGGCGCACCCGGATCCCCGTTCGGCGGCGGTGCGAACAGCAAGTCCCCTTCGAAGAAATCGCCTGACGGCTCCCCGAGCGCCGGCAAGCCCGCGGACAAGGCGCGCCGCAATCTCCTGATCGCGTCGTGCGCCGCCGGCGGCGTCGCCGGCATCGCGGCCGTGACGCCGCTGGTGGGCAGCTTCGAGCCGTCCGAGAAGGCCAGGGCCGCCGGTGCGCCGGTCGAGGCGGACATCTCCGGCATGGCCGTCGGCGAGATGCGCACGTTCGAGTGGCGCGGGAAGCCGGTCTGGGTCGTCCGCCGCAGCAAGGAGCAGGTCGACGAGTTGCAGAAGAACGACCCCGAACTGGCCGACCCGCAGTCGAAGCGCAACCAGTCGGAGCTGACCCCGATGCCGGCGGTGCGCAACGAGTACCGGTCGCTGAAGCCCGAGTATCTCGTCGCGGTCGGCGTCTGCACGCACCTCGGCTGCTCGCCGAGCGCGCGTTTCACGCCGGGTGCGCAGCCGAGCCTGCCGGCCGACTGGCCGGGCGGCTTCCTCTGCCCGTGCCACGGGTCGACGTTCGACCTCGCCGGGCGGGTCTACAAGAACAAGCCGGCGCCGGACAACCTGCCGGTCCCGCCGTACAGCTTCATCTCGGACAGCAGGATCCTGATCGGCGAAGCGGGCAAGGCCTGATTCGATCGTTCGAAGCGCCTCGTTCGAGAGCGAAGCAACGCGACGTCAGCAGCAAGCGGAGAAATCGATGGCGAACACCAAGGTGGTTGAAGTGCCCGCGGACGCATCGGCAGCCGAGCGCCTGCTCGGCTGGGTCGACACGCGCTTCCCGCTGACGTCGACGTGGAAGGCGCACCTGGCGGAGTATTACGCGCCGAAGAACTTCAACGTCTGGTACTACTTCGGGTCGTTCGCGCTGCTGGTGCTCGTCATCCAGATCGTCACCGGCATCTTCCTGGTGATGCACTACAAGCCGGACGCGTCGCTGAACGCGGCGGGCGTGCCGGTCGCGTTCGCCAGCGTCGAATACATCATGCGCGAGGTGCCGTGGGGCTGGCTGATCCGCTACATGCATTCCACCGGCGCGTCGATGTTCTTCATCGTCGTGTACCTGCACATGGTGCGCGGGCTGATCTACGGCTCGTACCGGAAGCCGCGCGAGCTGGTGTGGATCTTCGGTACCGCGATCTTCCTCTGCCTGATGGCCGAGGCGTTCTTCGGCTACCTGCTGCCCTGGGGGCAGATGTCGTTCTGGGGCGCGCAGGTCATCGTCAACCTGTTCTCGGCGGTGCCGTTCATCGGACCGGAACTGTCGATCTGGATCCGCGGCGACTACGTGGTGTCGGACGCGACGCTGAACCGCTTCTTCTCGTTCCACGTCATCGCGATCCCGCTCGTGCTGCTCGGGCTCGTGGCCGCGCACGTCGTCGCGCTGCACGAGGTGGGCTCCAACAATCCCGACGGCGTCGAGATCAAGAACAACAAGGATGCGAACGGCATCCCGCTCGACGGCATCCCGTTCCACCCGTACTACTCGGTGCACGACGTGATGGGCGTCTCGGTCTTCCTCTTCATCTTCTCGGTGGTCGTGTTCTTCGCGCCGGAGATGGGCGGGTACTTCCTCGAGTTCAACAACTTCATTCCGGCCAACCCGCTGCAGACGCCGCAGCACATCGCGCCGGTCTGGTACTTCACCGCCTTCTATTCGATGCTGCGGGCGACGACCGATGTCTTCACGTGGGTGATGGTGGTCGCGATCATCGCCGCGTTCGTGCTGTGGTTCGCGCGTGCGAAGCCGGCGCTGAAGTGGGCGATCCCGGTCGCGGTCGTCGCCGCCGTGTTCGTGGTCCTGCTTCGCACGTTCGACGCGAAGTTCTGGGGCGTCGTCGTGATGGGCGGGGCGGTCGTCATGCTGTTCTTCCTGCCGTGGCTCGATCACAGCCCGGTCAAGTCGATCCGCTATCGGCCGGGCTGGCACAAGTGGCTCTACGGCATCTTCTTCGCGGTCTTCGTCGTGCTCTGCTATCTCGGCACCGAACCGCCATCGGACACGAAGAACCTGATGTCGCAGATCGGCACGATCTACTACTTCGGCTTCTTCCTGCTGATGCCGGTGTGGACCACGCTCGGCACGTTCAAGACGCCGCCGGATCGCGTCACCTTCCACCCGCACTGAGTGCGCCCGACAGACGACGTCGTTGAGAAAGCCTGCATGAAGAAGCTCTTTGCCATCCTGCTGCTCGTCCCGCTGCTCGCCTGGGCCGAAGAGGGTGGCTATCGCCTGGATCGCGCGCCGAACCTGATGACCGACCAGGCCGCCCTGCAGAGCGGCGCGAAGCTGTTCGTCAACTATTGCCTGAATTGCCACAGCGCGTCGTCGATGCGCTACAGCCGGCTCGCCGACCTGGGGCTGTCGGAGGATGAGATCAAGAAGAACCTGCTGTTCACGAGCGACAAGGTCGGCGACCTGATGCGCGTGGCGATGACGAGCAAGGATGCGAAGGAATGGTTCGGCGCGGCGCCGCCCGACCTGTCGGTGATCGCGCGCGCGAAGTCCGGCGAGCAGGGGACCGGCGCGGACTACATCTACTCGTACCTGCGCACGTACTACCGCGACGACGCCCGCCCGACCGGCTGGAACAACCTCGCGTACCCCAATTCGGCGATGCCGCACGTGCTGTGGCAGTTGCAGGGAACCCGGGACCCGGTCTACGCGAACAAGAAGGACGAACACGGCAAGGAAGAGCGCGAGTTCGAGAAGTTCGAGGTCGTCGCGCCCGGGACGATGACCCCGCTGCAGTACGACGAGGCGGTCGCCCAGATCACGGCCTTTCTCAGCTGGATGTCGGAGCCCGCGCAGGAGACGCGCAAGCGCATCGGGGTCTGGGTGCTGCTGTTCCTCGGCGTCACGTTCGTGCTGACCTGGCGCCTGAACGCCTCGTACTGGAAAGAGGTCAAGTAGCACAGCAACAGGAAACAAGGCCGGGGAGCGCACCGCTCCCCGGCCTTCGCTTTTTCAGGGGAACGAACATGATGGTGCTTTATTCGGGCACGACCTGCCCATTCAGTCAGCGTTGCCGTCTCGTGTTGTTCGAGAAGGGCATGGACTTCGAGATCCGCGACATCGATCTCTTCAACAAACCCGAGGACATCTCGGTGATGAACCCGTACGGCCAGGTGCCGATCCTGGTCGAGCGCGACCTGGTGTTGTACGAGTCGAACATCATCAACGAATACATCGACGAGCGCTTCCCGCATCCGCAACTGATGCCGGCCGACCCGGTGATGCGCGCCCGCGCCCGGCTGTTCCTGTTCAACTTCGAGAAAGAGCTGTTCATCCACGTCGGCACGCTCGAGAACGTCGCAGCCAAGGGACACGAGAAGCAGCACGAAAAGGCGCGGGCCGGCATCCGCGACCGCCTGACCCAGCTCGCGCCGGTGTTCCTGAAGAACAAGTTCATGCTCGGCGACGACTTCTCGATGCTCGACGTCGCGATCGCGCCGCTGCTCTGGCGACTCGGCCATTACGGCATCGAGCTCGGCAAGAACGCCGCGCCGCTGATGAAGTACGCCGAGCGCATCTTCTCGCGCCCGGCGTACATCGAGGCGCTCACGCCGTCCGAGAAGGTGATGCGGCGCTGAAGAAGTCGGGCGCCATTGCCGCGTCCCCGGCTTTTTCGTAGCATGGGTGTCGATTCCCTGCCATGTCCGAACCGTCGACCAAGCCCTACCTGATCCGTGCCATCTACGAATGGTGCACGGACAGCGGCTACACGCCGTTCCTCGCCGTGCACGTCGATGCGACGACCCGCGTGCCGCAGGAGTTCGTGAAGAACAACGAGATCGTGCTCAACATCAGCGCGCTCGCGACGAGCAAGCTGCAGATCGGCAACGAGCTCGTCGAATTCCAGGCCCGCTTCGGCGGCAAGGCGCGCACGATCTCGGTCCCGATCGCGAACGTGAGCGCGATCTACGCGCGCGAGAACGGCCATGGCATGGCCTTCGATCTCGCCGAGGCCGCGATCGGCCGGGGCCACGAGCCGCCGGCCCTGCCCGCCCCCGCGACGACGTCGACCCTCGAGGAGGTGCAGCCCGAGCGCGAGTCGAGCAAGGGCCGCGAGGTCCTGAAGGTCGTCCAGCCCGAAGAGAGTCCACCGCCGACGACGGACGGCCCGAAGGGACGGCCGCGCCTGACAATCGTCAAGTAGGCCCGTCTCCGGACGTTCCGGCTAGAATCGTCGCGTCGCCGGCTTAGCTCATTTGGTAGAGCAGTTGATTTGTAATCATCAGGTGGCAGGTTCGATTCCTGCAGCCGGCACCCCAAACCCCCATGAGTACGCCTTCTTTACCTCGCGTCGCTCTATAGAAAAATCGTCCGGAGCCGTCCGCACTAGTTCGTTAACATCCGGGGGTAAGCGGGGGTAAGTTCTGAGGGTACCGCGGGGGTAAGCCTCCGCTACTCCCAAATGCCGCTCACCGACATTCAGGTCAAGGCCGCCAAGGGCCAGGACAAGCCCTACAAGCTCTTCCACGAGGAAGGGCTGTACCTGTTGGTGCAGCCGAACGGCGCGAAGTACTGGCGCTTCAAGTACCGCTACCTGGGCAAGGAAAAGCTGCTGTCGGTCGGCGTCTATCCTGACGTCGGCGTCAAGGCGGCGCTCGAGAAGGTCCGCGAGGAGAAAGCGCGGCTCAAGGCGGGTGACGATCCGGGCAGTGTCCGGAAACAGCTCAAGCGCACCAAGCGGATCTCGGCTGGCAACACGTTCGCGGCAGTTGCTCAGGACTGGCACGCCGCCAAGTCGACCGGCTGGAGCGCGGGTCACGCCGAGAAGATTCTGGCCTCCCTGGAGAACAACGTCTTCAAGGAGCTCGGCGACCGGCCGATCACGGAGCTGACGCCACCCGAGATCCTCGCGGTCGTTCGGGTGATCGAGAAGCGCGGGTCCCTCGAGATCGCGAGCCGTGTCCTACAGCGGATTGGCGCCGTCTTCCGGTTTGCAATCTCGGAAGGTAAGGCGACGACCGACCCGACTCGGGACCTGAGCGGCGCTCTACAAGCCCCCAAGCGCTCCCACTTCAAGTCGCTCAAGCAGTCGGAGCTGCCCGAGTTCCTCCGCAAGCTGGCGGCCTACGAAGGCACGTCGTTGACCAAAATTGCTCTGCAGCTCGCCGTGCGGACATTCGTTCGGACCGCGGAGCTGCGGGGAGCGCGGTGGGACGAGATCGACCTCGAAGCAGCCGAATGGCGGATTCCCGCCGAGCGCATGAAGGTGCGTGAAGCGCACGTCGTGCCGCTCTCGCGTCAAGTCGTGGCTCTCCTAGAAGCTGCCCGAGCGATCAGCGGCAACCGGCCGCACGTCTTTCCGAACGTGGCGAAGCCGCTGTCGTGCATGTCCGAGAACACCATGCTCTTCGCCATCTATCGCATGGGGTATCACAACCGGACGACGGTCCACGGCTTCCGGGCGACCGCCTCGACGATCCTCAACGAGATGGGCTATCGCGTCGACGTGATCGAGAAGCAGCTGGCCCACACCGAGCGGAAAAAGTCTCGGAAGGCCTACAACCACGCGCAGTACCTGCCCGAGCGGCATCAGATGATGCAGGACTGGTCAGACCTGCTGGACGCGATGGAGAGCGGGACGACGGTCGTCGCCGGACGATTCGGCAGTAGCAAGGCGGCGTGATTTATAGGGAAGTTAGTCGATTTATCACAGTGTCATAAAACGGGGCCGGGGAAGCGTTGGCGCGCCGACCGGCCCCTAATCACAACAAGCCGAAAGGGGCTTGCGATGACTCAGGGCATTTTGCCTCTTTGCGGCCCCTCGTTCGCGGGCCGCTCTCTCTTCTCGCCTCTCGCCGGCGCGGAACGCTACCTCTACCGCGACCGCAGCTACGGCAACTGGCATCGGCCGGCGTCGATCGGCAGGTTCATGCCAGCGGAGGCTGCTCGATCGCTGACCATGGCCGACCTCGACTCGGTGCTGTTCGCGGAGTACCACTGGCCGATCAAGCTCCCGCTGTGCCTTGTTGAGGTCGCGCAGGACATCGGCCAGGAGAAGCCGGCCGGCGTGATCCGGAAGCTGGCCGAGCTCGCGGGCATCCCTGCGTATGTGGCGCTCTACCGCAGGCGACCGCAGCGAATCCGAGCAACGCCAACTGGCCCGATATCGAGCGCTTCCGCATCAAGCGGCTATGGCCGTGTCCTGAGGCCGGCTGGCGCGAGCTGACGCCGCAGCAGTGGGCCGACGCGCTCGTGCAGATCCGCGGCTGGCAGCTCAAGCGCTTCGAAGTCCAAGAAGCGGCGAACGATGATCGCTTCGACACCGGAGATGGCGATGGCCTCGACTGCTAAGTGGTGGCGCGTCTGGAAGCGCGAGTTCTGCGGGGCGATCCGCAAAGACCTGACATCGACCGAGGGCCAGCAAGCTCTCGAGCGCCCGGAGGCCGTTGCGACTCCAAAGGTCGACGAGATCGACATCTTCGACCCGGAGACCTTTGCACGCACCCTGACAGTGGCCGAGACCGTCAGCATGATGGAGCAGGCGCTGGCGGCGTCCAATCCGCCTGCGTACCTCGTTGTCCGGGCTTATGAGATCTACAAGCAGGTCAGGGATGACTGTGCCAGAACCGACTCGGCGCGCGGAGCGGAGTACCTGCGCCTGGTCAATCTCGGCGTGCCGCTATGCAATCGCTGGTACGCCGTCTGGCGGCAGGCCGAGATTGAGTTGCAGGCCGCTCAGGACCTCTTACACCGCGCCGTGCCTGACGCCCGCTGGAGCGATCTGTCGCCCGCCGAGCACTGGCAGTGGATTCTCCTCGGCTTGAAGCTAGCACGCGATGCAAGAGACCGACGGCGTACGAAGTATGACACTGCTGTGGATCTCGCCAGAACGCGGGCAGGCGAATCGTGGAAGAGACTGGGCGGCGCAGGAAGAGCTGGCTTGACGTTGCGCGTCCTATCCGGGCTCAGCGCACGACCGCGGGTCCGCGTCATCCACCGGCCTGGTCTCGGCCGCCGCTGGTGGCTCTGCGAGAGCGGAGGCTTGGAACACGAGTGTCTCGGGTTCGGGCCTCGACCTGAAGCCGCCTACGCAGACTGGAAGAGTCGCATGCTCGAAGATGCAATAACGCATGAAACGCTTGCATAGCGTAACGCAACGCTATACGATTGATCCGTGATTCGCTCATAGTCCCGAAGAGATCGAGACACTGAAGCGCATCGGTCGCGTTGCTGGCTACACCCAGGCAGCGCCCCGCGGATCTGCGGTCAACGGCAGCAACACGGCCGCCTCGGTGATGAACCTGCTATCAGGGCTCTCGGGGCAGGTCGGCTCGTGGCCGGGCGTCAACATCGCGGCGAAGTCGTTTCGGGAGTTTCAGCAGTCGCAAGCAGCCCGCAGCGCCCTGATGGCGAAACTGCAGCCCGAGCCGGTAGAAGGCGAGTCGAATCTGCTCCGTTCGCTGCTGGCACCGAGCGCGGGTGCGAGCGGCTCGCTTGCGGCGCAGTTGCTCCGATAAAACGGAGACTACGGAGCTACCGGCGGCGGTCAGGAGTGATGCGAAGGGAGGTGTCGTCCATCAAGGTTTTTTCTGAGCCCAAACACGTCGAGCACATTTGCTACCACGTTTGGCCGACATTCCTAGCCGGCTTTTTTAACGTCACATGGGAGACTAGTCCACTTACCGCCCACAGCAATGGTTGGAATACAAGCGCCATCCCATCCACTCTGTTGATAAACGTATGCGTCTCTCGAAATTCCACTCTTTCTTACAACCGCTGCAGCCTGCTGAGCCTCACTTTGTGAAAGACCTGAAGCTACGAAGATTGCCCACTGGCTGCTTTTCCCAACAGTAGGAACAGGCATAAATCCAATCGTAGGGTAGGTAATGGAGTATTGAAGAGCCACTGCTCTTGCTTGATCCTCGTCGGAATGATCCCCTAAGGAAGCAACAATTACTCCGTAGCTCCCTTTTGTAAACGGCTTCGCGTTAACGCTTACCCAAAGGGCAGCAAAGCCACTCGAGTCAACTGGGGAACCGGTCATCTTGTGCACATCGTCTGCCTGCTTGGCAACATCTGAAGCTTGTATTGCGTTGCCAACCGAGCCGGTAACGCTCCTAAGAACGTCACCCAAAAACCCTTGGGCAACTAGCACTTGCTTGCTATCCTGAGCATATGCAGAACCAACGCCCAGAACGTCTAGCAGCGAAATTCTCGGTGCAGCAGGACTTCCTGCGTTCAGCATAGAAGCAATTAAAGCAGGTGCGCCTATCCCCAATTGTACAAGTTTGATGGGCTTGTCCTCATCTGAATTTAAGAGGGCAACGACACCTCCAAGCGCGAACAGTGCGACGTATCTGATAGTCGTGCCGACCGCGATTCCGAGAGTAATCCTGTCCGGATGATCGATAATTGGAGCGAGATCCAGAGCAAGAAGAGTAACCAACAGCGGTAGCAACGCTCCTGCCCCTCCTATCCAAAAACGCCGCATTCCACTTGACGTCCGAGAGGGGCTCACTACAACGGCGGCTCCATGTTCTGCTTGGTCGATTGGCATGGAAGTCTCCAAGAAGTCAGTGAAGAGACTGCAGTCATCAAACGACTGTTGTCTATGCAATAGCGACGTTCGTCTTCTATCGAATACGGAACGTTGTTTCCATCGCGGCCACGGCGTCCTTCTTCATCTTGACCAGGGCAACGCACGCAAGCGCGACTCGATGAGCGAACTCGACGTCGGTGGATGCGCTCTTGCGGATCTCCGCGCAAAGGTCTTCGAGGCTCAGACTTTGGGGCTGCGTCATTGCGCAAGAGACTTAGTCGAGTATGAAAGCGGGCGGCCGTGCAACCAAAGGCCGTCTTTACTGCTTAGTTAGAACAAACGACGCAAGCCGCAACAGGACGGGTCCAGCTATGGTAGCTACCTTGACTCCAGCATTGAGCATCGCATCGTCGCTCTTTCGTTCCCAGTTCGGATCCGCGTACAGGTCAACCTTGTCCACCAACAGAAATGCTAGATCGTGCTTTCCCTTATCGGGACCGAAGGGGCGCAGCGACTCGTGTACATCAATTATTTCGTGCTGCAAGGTCCCTGCAACTGATACGTATACATTGCAGCCTGGGTTCAACGATGGATTGGGTTTCTCGTTAGGCTTTACCGAACAGTAGCTCCAAAACGCCGTGCGAAACTTAGCAAAAGCCTCATCACTCGGAAAGCCAAGGTAAAGATTAAACGGACTGTTGTGTGTATCCCATAAATCCCCAATCATACCGCCTAACCAGTAGTTTTCATTGTCGTTCAATCTCCAAGTTTTTGAACATATCTTGCACGTTACGTTGATTCTTGGACCGAGAAGCGTTCTCGTAAGGATACTCTCTTGTTCTAACGAAACTGCGTTTCTATATCCTGGGTTAAGTCCTCCATGCGGAATAATATTGACTCTGGCAAATACCTTCGCCTTGGTGTTTACGAAAGCGTCGCTTACTCCGTACGTTTTCTCGATGAAAATCCGGAGGTTGGCATAAGAATATGGCCTATATGCTTTCACTCGGTCGAAGTCCTGTGTGAAAAGGTCTTCGTCTCCAGCCGCCGTTGCGGCAAGCGATACAACAAAAATTAGCGTTCCACCCAAGATAGCAAGATTCTTCCTAAACCATCGCGAAACATGCCGAGAGAAAACGCATGAAAAACGTGTGCGATACATATGTATTGACTCCTCGCAGCTGCGCGTGGTCGAGCACCGTCCCGATAAACTCATGCCCCAGGTCGTCCTGGAGGCAGGTTTCAGTGTGCTGGAAGCACCGCCTTCCATCAAGACATTGGTGGCATGGGAACGGTCGACGGGATAGTGGCGCGGCAACCATGGAAGAATGCTTGCAGCCCTGACCGGGGGGTAAGTTGGCCCAGCTTATCGCCCCGTCGGGCGAACCGCCGACTGCGGCCGCGAGAAACATGATCGCGCCTCGAGGCCGCCGCCCGCAATCCCCCCGAACGGTCAGACGGGCTTCACTTCGAAGGCGTTAGCGTCGGGGTGCACGCGCACGAGGTCCAGCGCCGCGCTTCCGCCGTCCAGCCAGCCGTCGTACTGTTCCGGTAACAGGACCATCGGCGCGCGATCGTGCACGGTCCCAAGGAACTCGTTCGGCGGCACCGTGCACATGGTGAAGACCGAGACCTTCTCGCCGGTCTTCGGATTGACGTTCTCGTCGAACAGTCCGGCGGCCATGAACACCGGCTCGCCGGGCACCGAGACCTGTACGCGCTGCTTGCCGGCGCCGGTCTCCGGCCACTCGTCCCAGCTCGACATCGGGATCAGGCAGCGCCGTTCCGCGAACGATCACTTCCACATGTAGCTCGACGTAAGCTTCTCGCTCATCGCGTTGATGACGTCGCGACGGACCTTCCTCGGCTCGCCGGTCGCCTTGTCGATGGTCTTGCCGGGCACCATCATGATGAAGCCTCAGCGACGCAGCTCGGGAAACAGATCGCCGTGCTCGTTGCGGCGGATGATCGGCATCGGGTCGGTCGGCCGCGCCTCCTCGCTGCCCTTCAGCGGGTTCGGCGTCGGCCAGGGCAGGTCCTGCCAGTTGAACCGGGCCGCCTTGCAATACTCTTGCCAGTGCTCCTCGAGCTTGTAGCGGCCGCACATAACTGACCTGTACCTTCATCCTGACGCGCGAAAACTTTCGATTGCTTGCGCAGGCGTAGCTATTATGCGGTGACTACGACCACACTTCTGAGATTGCCGTCCAGCGGCATCGGACTGGCGTACTAGGTCTTGGGAGGATCATGGATCGGTTGACTGCTTGGAAGCGGTATTTGCTGCTTGCCGTCCCATTCTATGCAGTCGGTTTACTTGTCTCCTGCGGAGGCAACGACAGTTTGTCAACATCATCAAGTTCCCCCGTCGCGCCTGCAATCGCAGCGCAACCGGTCTCCACCACGGTCGTCGCCGGCCAAACCGCAACTTTCAGCGTCACGGCGACCGGTGACGGACTCAGTTATCAGTGGCAGCGAAGCACCGACGCGGCTGTCACTTGGGTTTCGATCGCGGGCGCAACTGCAGCTAGCTACACGATCACCGTAGTCGACGCATCGGCGAACGGTTTTCAATTTCGCGCAGTGATAACGGGCACGGCCGGCGCGGTAACCAGTTCCGCAGTCACTTTAGCGGTGACACCGGCGCCCACAGCGCCGACGATCTCGGTACAACCCGCAGACCAGTCTATCGTGGCGGGCGGTAGCGTTACGTTCTCTGTTACGGCGACCGGAACATCGCTCGCGTACCAGTGGCAGGCAAGCTCGGACGGTATTACTTGGTCTAACATCAGCGGCGCGACGAACGCAACACTGCCGCTCACCGCAGTGGCGGCCACTGACAATGGAAGGCGGTTACGGGTCATCGTCAGCAATAGCGTCGGGAGCGTCACGAGCAGTGCGGCGGTGCTTACGGTCACGCCGGCGCCGTCTGCACCGACTATCAGCACACAGCCTAGCCCGGCGACCGTCGTCTCTCCCGCGACCGCCACGTTCAGTGTTGCCGCGTCAGGAACTCCGGCAGTCACCTACCAATGGCAAGTCAGCACGGACGGCGGCACAACCTTTGCTGACATTGTAGGCGCGACCGGCGCGAGCTACACGACGGCGGCGTCGACGACGGCGGATAGCGGAAAGCTGTTCCGGGTACGCGTGTCGAACTCGGCGGGCTCCGTGGTCAGTAATGCGGTGGCGCTGACCGTCAGTCCCACTCCGTTGGCCCCAGCGATCACCTTGCAGCCCACCAGCCAAGTCGTCAATGCACCGGCGACCGCAAGTTTTGCCGTTGCCGTAAGCGGATTTCCTACGTCGACCTACCAGTGGCAGATTAGCAGCGACGGCGGCGTTACCTACACAAACATCGTCGGCGCGACAGCCGCGTCGTACACGACCCCGGCCACAACGTCTTCCGACAACGGTAAGCGGTTCCGAGTTGTCGTCACGAATACCGTTGGCACGGCGACTAGCAATGTCGCGACCTTGACGGTAGCGACCACCCTATCTACGGTGGCGCGCGTCGCGACTGGGTCGACGCATACCTGCGCGATCAAGAGCGATTCCACCGTGGCTTGCTGGGGGGCAAACGGCTCAGGGCAACTCGGAGACGGGACAACGACGGACAGACTGACACCGACCGCCGTACCGGGGTTGTCGGCTGTTATTGATATCGCTGCAGGACTCGCCCATACCTGCGCTCTTCGATCGAACGGTACCGTGGTTTGCTGGGGTACGGACGGCGAAGGAGAACTCGGCGATAACCGCGGCCCTAATCCTGCTGGGATTTTAAGTGTGGTTGCCGTATCCGGACTAACGAACGTAATCGCAATTGCTGCAGGCACGTATCACACGTGCGCTCTGAGGTCGGACACGAGCGTGGCGTGCTGGGGCTATAACGGATCGGGCGAGCTCGGCGACGGAAGCACGGCCAACCGTTACGTTCCGGTCGTCGTCCAGGGGCTCAGCAGCGTCGTCATGATCACCGGGGGGTTTCGTCATGCCTGCGCAACGAAGGTCGACGGCACGGCTTACTGCTGGGGTAGCAACAACAACGGCCAGCTCGGCGATGGAACATCGATCGACAGGCTGGTACCGACGCCTGTTTCTGGATTGACTACTGCCTCGGCGATCAGCGCAGGGCAGTACCACTCTTGCGCGCTGCTTGCGTCGGGCAGCTTGTCCTGCTGGGGTAACGACTTATACGGCCAATTGGGGGATGGAGCGACGACCGTCGTGAATCGACTGGTGCCGACGCCAATCACCAGTATTGGTGGGGTAGGAGTCGTTTCGGCAGCTAACGTGTTTACGTGCGCCCTCAAGACCGACGGGACAGTCTATTGCTGGGGCAACAACGACGCTGGCTCGTTGGGAGACGGGACCGCAACAAGCCGGAGCGTCCCGGCGATCGTCCCCAATCTAAGCGGGGTTGTGGCGCTGTCCAGAGGAGGAGGGGCGGGGCACATGTGCGCAGTGAAGTCTGACGGTTCTGTTCTTTGTTGGGGACCAGACGGGGCTGGACAGTTAGGGATCAGCGCCACAACACTTTACGGCTCAATACGAGTGCCGACCGTTGTCTTGAATCTTTCGGCTCTTCAATGAGCGCCGTCAAAAAGTAATCCGCGCTCGGCGCTAATTCGGCGGTTAGTAGGATGGGCATTGAGCGCCTACACGGCTTGCCGAACACGGGTGCCCTGTCGTGACCTTTAAGGCGATCTGCAAGGCAGCCAACGGCTTCGGATGTCGCCCCCTTGCAGGAGACCGAGAGCTGCAAGCGATCGACTCATTGCTGCGCTGGCGGGCTACACGGAGGAAAGGTCTGCACCGGCACGTTAGGCCGAAACATGAACCTGATTGTGGGCGGCCCGACAAGCGGCTCGTCGCGCTCGAACAGCGACGTCGCGTACCTGACGTTCTCGATTGAGCGGCGCCGCAGCGCGTATGCCTCGCCGCGGGTAACGGCGATCTCTTCGAGCAGCTCCGCGGCCATCTCCTCGGCGTCCTGCACGAGCCATCGCATCGCGGCTACCTCGGCAGCGAGCGCGGCCGCCTGATGCTCGGCGAGATCGGTGCGCGCGGCGCGCTGCAGGGCCTGTTCGTACCGGCAGACGACCTGCACGCGCAGCCAGAGGCGCTCGCGATCGGTTCGCGGCACGACGTCGCCGTTGCAGACCGCGAGGAAGTGCTTCTCGGCGTCGCTCCGCGGCAGCTCGACCATGGAGGCGATCGAGTCGAGCCGCGCCGTAGCGGCGGATCCAGCGCTGCTCCTCGCCGCTGAAGAAGCGGGCCCGGGTCTCGGGGTCGAGGGACCACCAAGAGCCCCAGACGGAGGCCGCCTTGTACGCGTCGACGGCCTGCTGGTCGTGCGGCTCGAGACGCGACTGCTTAAGGGGTTGCGTGAGGGGTTGTGGCCCATGCCGAGATTCTAGCTGTCGAGCCTTGCCGGTGGTTCTCGACGTTGGTCCCAGCGAGTGCCGCTCGAAGACAAGTACCTGTTACGTCCGGCTTCTAGTAAAGTCAGAGGATATGCAGACGCCCACAGAGCTACTTGCGCATTGGCTTTCGGAACCCGAAGGCACTCGCCTTGAGTTCAAATCGGCTCGCGACAACTACCACTTCGAAAAGCTGGTCGAGTACTGCGTGGCTTTGGCGAACGAAGGCGGCGGAAAGATTATCTTTGGTGTGACGGATCGCCGCCCACGGACGGTAGTCGGAACAAAGGCGTTTGCAGAACCTGGGCGTACGGAAGCAGGACTCCACACAAGGTTGGGGCACCGCATTTCAATTGAGGAGATACTGCTTTTTGGAAGCAGGTTGCTTGTTGTTCACGTCCCTACGCGGTTGCCGGGAACCGCCTGGGAAATCGATGGTAAGTATTTAAAGCGCGCGGGTGACGACTTAACGGCGTTAGGAGCCGATGAGTTGAAGGCTATCTTTGCGGAAACCGGGCCCGATTTCTCATCACTACCATGCCATGGCGCAACCGTGTCGGACCTGCAACCGGAGGCGATCGCTGCATTCCGAACGCGCTGGTCTAGGCGAACTCGCGATGCTCGGGCTGCGGCTTGGACAGACCCCGAAGTTCTCGCAAACAGCGAGTTGCTCGTTGACGGAGAGCTCAATTATGCCGCACTGATTCTCTTTGGCACGGCGTCATCGCTTGGTAAGTATCTTGCGCAGGCAGAGATCATTTTTGAGTACAGAGCAACGGAAGCGTCCGGCCCTGCAGCAGACCGACAGGAGTTTCGGGAAGGCTTTATGGCTATACACGACCGCCTCTGGCAGACGGTCAACTTACGCAACGAACGGCAAAGTTACCAAGAGGGATTGTTCCGCGTCGATCTGCCTACGTTCGACGAAGTGTCGATTCGTGAGGCATTGCTGAACTGCGTTGCGCATCGCGACTATCGGCAAGGTGGTTCGGTTTTTGTAAGGCAATGGTCGAGGAGGCTGGAGGTATCTAGTCCCGGTGGTTTGCCGCCTGGTATCACTCCGGAAAACATCATTGACCAACAAAATCCTAGGAACCGTCGACTTGCCGAAGCCTTGGGACGCTGCGGGCTAATTGAACGTTCTGGTCAGGGCACGAACCTGATGTTTGAGAGTGCCATTCGCCAGGGAAAGCCGCTTCCAAGTTACGTTGGCACTTCTGGGCATGAGGTACGCCTAACTCTCGAAGGTACATTTGCGAACCCCGGGTTTGTCCGTTTCATCGAGCGCCTTGGCGAAGAGAAGCTGCGAACTCTCTCAACCTACGATTTTTTAGCTCTCAATGCGATTCAGCACGAGCAAGTGCTTCCCGAGCCGCTCAAGGCCCGCTTACCGGGATTGTTTGAACTTGGGGCCATAGAGTCGGTAGGACGCGGAAGAGGTGCGCGCTATATGCTGTCGCACAGTCTCTATGCGGCGATCGGTGCCAAGGCGGTGTACACGAGGAAACTCGGTCTTGACAGAGGGACTAACAAAGCGCTTTTAGAGCAACACTTGAAGCTTCAGGCGTTAGAGGGGGCCCCGCTTCGCGACTTAGTTCAGGTGTTGCCGGCTGAGTCGGCGCGCGGCGTACAAAGGCTGCTCGACGAACTACGCGCTGAGGGGCGGGTAGTTGTAGTCGGACGGCGGCGTTGGGCTAAGTGGATGTTGTCGAATTTCGCAAATGCTAAAACTGCGCCGTCTATAGAAGACGCGTCAAACACGGGAAATATCTTATAAAACAGTGAGATATATGAACCTAAACGGTTAAACGGAGGGCAAAGCTCGCTACAGAGGCGATTCGTTGACTTGCGGCGCGCTTGGGTCGGGATTACCTCTCAAACGTATCATCTCTTACGACTGTCAGGGGGTATTTATGGGGTAAATGCGGCTGACTGATTCACGAAATAATATATAAATCAATAGCTTGCGCAGATGATATGTGAGCTGCAGCCGGCACCACAAACCCCCATGAGGACGCATTCTTAACCTCGTGGCGCTCTATGAAAAGATGGTCCGGGAACGTCCGCGGCATTCCGT
>CAXTDA010000030.1:0-11153 GCA_964242935.1 uncultured Burkholderiaceae bacterium
GCAGCGGGTCGACGCACATGATCAGCGTGACCTTCGGTGTCCCGGCATCGAAGCTCCGAAACGCATAGACGTCGGTGATGTCGGCCTTGTGGTCGAGCGCGACGATCGGTGCTTCTCGATGGCTCGACGCGGCAGCCGGCAACGCGAAGGCGCTCGCGACCGCGAGCGAGATGCAGCAGACGATCTTCCGAAGCATGGGTGTGCTCTCTTTCTCGTTATGGTCCGACAGGAACGACGTCGCGGCTCGTCGCGGCTTTCAGGCCATCGAAGCCGGCTTCCCGCGACGCGACCTGCGGCGCAACAGCAATGCCGTCAGCCCGGCGCCGATCAACAGCAGGCCTTCGGGTTCGGGAACGACGCGCGGCTGCGACGAGAACGTGCTGGACAGCGACGCGAGCATCGCCGTGCCGGCCGTTCCCGCGTCGACCACGATGTCGTTGATCACCGATAGCGTCATGACGGGCGGGAACGTCAGCGTCGACGTCGTCAGGTCGGGTACGCCCATGATGAACACCACCGCCTGGCCGCCGGCCGTGCTACCCGGACTGCACGCGGTCGAATTGGCGGGATTGACGAACGTTCCGCCGAGGCAGAGGTTCTGCGCGGCCGAGACGTTGCCGTCGCCGGTCGTTCCCGCCCCGTTCAGCGTGATCGTCGACGAGTTGAGCTGGACGGTCGTGCCGGTGATCTTGAAGCCGATCCGGTCCTGGTAGATCTTGCCGCCGGTGGCGATCACGTCCGTCGCGTGGATGAAGGCGCGACGGAAGTCCTCGTTCGATCCGGTCGTGAACGTGAAGTTGAGGCCGGCGTCGGGGCCGCTGCCCGTCGGGCTCAACTCGATATTGGAGAAGTCGATCGCGCCCGTGGACAGCCCGTTGAGCGAAAAGTCCGTGAAGAGCAGGTTGCCGATCGTGCAGCCGCCGCTCCCGAGGGACAGATACGACGCGAGCGATGCGGTGACGCACGGCGCGGCCGTCGCTTCGGTCGCCAGCAACGACTGGACGGCGAGCAGCAATGCGAACAGAACCTTTTTCATGGACGGACTTCCGGGGGATGAGAGGCGAGGCGCACCTGGATGCGCGAGCCCCTGCAACTTTCGTTCCGTGTGTCCGTTGCCCTTGATTTGATTGCGCTCCGGCTTGCGCCGGGGTTCGCGACCCCTCGTCGGCGTAAAGATCTCCGACAGATCGCCGCGTCGGCGGCGCTCAGGCAGTCAGCCGCGAGGGGTCGAAGCGCACTTCCATCGGATAGGGGAACACGTCCTCGATGTAGCCGCTCTCGATGCGGTCCTTCAGTCCCTGCCAGAACCAGGCCTCGAAGATCTCGGGATGCAGCTCCAGCATCGTCTTCCGGATCGTCGGGTCGCCGAGCAGGAACGTCTTCCACTCTTCCGGAAACACGTCGTTCTTCGCGACCGAGTACCACGGCTCGTCGGCCATCTCGTCCTCGTCGTTCCGCGCCGCGGGCACCTTGCGGAAGTTGCACGCGGTCATGTACTCGATCTCGTCGTAGTCGTAGAACACGACGCGGCGGTGCCGGGTCACGCCGAAGTTCTTGTACAGCATGTCGCCCGGGAAGATGTTGGCCGACGCGAGCTGCTTGATCGCGAGGCCGTACTCGCCGAGCGCGCGGCGCGCGTCGTCCGGGGCGGCCTTCTGCAGATAGAGGTTGAGCGGCACCATGCGGCGCTCGATGTAGCAATGGGCCACGACGATCGTGTCGTCTTCCTCGGCGACCATCGACGGCGCCTTCCGCCGGAGCTCGGCCAGCAGCTCGACCGAGAAGCGGTCGCGCGGGAACGCAACGTGCGAATACTCCATCGTGTCGGCCATGCGGCCCACCCGGTCGTGCAGCTTGACCAGCCAGTACTTCGCCATCACCCCGGCGCGATCGACTTCCTTCGGCCGCGGGATGTGGTCGTTGATGACCTTGAACACGTACGGGAACGACGGCAGCGTGAACACCGTCATCACCAGGCCCTTGATGCCGGCCGCCTCGACGAACGCGTCCGTCGAGTGCGCGAGGTGATGCAGGAAGTCGCGATAGAAGAGCGCCTTTCCGTGCTTCTGCAGGCCGATCATGTTGTACAGCTCGAACTTCGGACGCGTCGGCAGCATCTCGTGGATGAACTGCACGTAGGCCGCCGGGACCGGCGTGTCGACCATGAAATACGCGCGCGAGAAGCTGAACAGCGACTGCAGGTCGACGAGATCGAACAGTACCGCGTCGATCGCGAGCCGGCCGTCGGCGGTGTGCAGGATCGGGATCGCGAACGGCAGGATGAAGTTGCCGTTGATGATCTTGCCGATCGCGTACGCGCCCTTGTTGCGGAAGAACAGCGACGAGAGCAGGCGCACCTGGTGATTCGGCGCGCTCTCGAACGGCTGCGGGAAGCGGCGTGCCGCGGCGTCGACGACGAGCTTCAGGTCGCGGTCGAGGTCCTGGTACGGCGTCGCGAGGGCGAAGTCCGCGAACGCCCGATGGAGCGCCGGCAACAGGCCGTCGTCGCCGGGGTAGTAAGCCCGATACGCCGGCGGATCCGCGTCGAGATGCTCGGTCGAGATCGTCGGGCGGACGAACAGGAATGCGTTGTTGTAGTAGTTGCGGTGAAGGATGCGGCAGCAGACCGAGTTGAAGAACGTCTCGGCGCATTCGGGCTGCAGGTGGTCGAGCAGCAGGTTGATGTATTCGAACTTGACGCGCGTCCAGGAGGCCTGCGTCAGGCGGTCGGTCTGGAACTCGCGTTCGAGCCGCTCGACGGTCTCGGCGACGCGCCGGTCGTAGAACTGCAGCCGCTCGCGCGACGCGTCCTGCGCCTCCTGCCAGCGCGCCTGCTCGAAGCGCGCCTTGGCGCCTTGCGTGATCTCGCGGAACAGACCGTAGTGCTTGTTGAAGCCCCACAGCACGACCTGCGCGAACGCGAGTTCGGCCCCGCCACTCCGCTTGACGACGGGCTGCTCCTTCGGCGGCGGGCTGACGAGGGTGGGGTGGCCGATGTCCATGGGCGAGTCTTGCGATGGTTGGGTCAGCAGTCGGCGGAAGCCCTGTAGAGCTCCGCCACGATTGCGGAGGGTCGACGCAACAGGCGTCTGCTCAGACCAGAACCACCATGTCGCTGTATCGGGCCAGGACGCCGTCGACGCTTAGAAGCTTGAGCGGTTCGGCGAGAGCCTGGGCGATCAGCAGCCGGTCGAACGGATCGCGGTGGTGATGTTCGAGCTGCGAGACTCCTGCTGCATGCATTGCCGTGACGGTCCTGGCCGGAGGCGGTACGGTCGACCAGTTGGGAAAGCCGCGTCTTGGCGTCGTCGATGTTGACGGTTTCCAAAGAGCTCTCCCTCGCAGACGAAATCAGACCAACTCTAGTCTAGGGGGCGAGTTGGCCACGAGCGGCGCTGTGAGTCGCGCAGTGAGGCGAATAAAGCCCGGGCGGCAGCGTCGGTCACATCCGGTCGGCGCTCCGCGCCAGGCTGCTTCGAACCAGCCGCTTGATGGCGAGAATCAGGAGTCGGTCGATCGTCACCCAGAGGCCGATCGTCGCGAACAGGAAGATGAACGTCGTCGACGCCGTCACGGGAACGGCTGCAAGAACCCACCAGAGGCCCATCACCGCCACGGCCGCGACCAGGCTCACCAGCGTCAGCCAATACATCACCTGCTTCGCGGTCGAGGGCGCCTCGGGCGATGCGGCAGCGTGTTCGACGTTCGGCGAAGGACGCGGATCGGTCATTCGTTCGTTGCCGACGCCGGACCGGCGTCGGATGAAGGCGATGACATCACGAAAGAACAAAGGCGCCCGCAGGCGCCTTCATCGAGTCACTACTCGACCTTCGCCTTGTCGCGGAGATCCTTCATCATCTGCTCGAACTTCGCCTGCTGCCACTGCTGGTTCGCCATCATCGCGCCCGCGATCTGCGGCTTCGCTTCCTCGAACGTCGGCACCTTCGCGTCGCGCGTGTCGTCGAGGCGGATCACGTGGTAGCCGAACTGCGTCTTGACCGGGACCTGCGTGTACTGGCCCTTCGGCAGCTTGACGAGCGCGTCGGCGAATTCCTTCACGTAGGTCGCCGCGGGCGCCCAGTCGAGGTCGCCGCCGTTGCCGGCCGAGCCCGGATCCTTCGACTGCTTCGCGAGCTCCTCGAACTTCGCGCCGCCCTTCAGCTTCGCGATGATCGCCTTCGCGTCGGCTTCCTTCTCGACGAGGATGTGGCGCGCCTTGTATTCCTTGCCGCCGGTCTCCTTGACGAGCAGGTCGTACTGCTGGTGGAGGTCGGCGTCGCTCGGCGGGTTGCCCTTGAAGTAGTCCTGCGCAAGCGCGCTGATCAGCACCTGCTGACGCGCCCGATCGAGCGCGGTCTGGACCTCGGGATCAGCGGCCAGCCCCTTCTTGTCGGCTTCCTGGATCAGGATCTCGCGACGGACCAGGTCCTCGCGCACGGCGTTCTGCAGTTCGGGCGAGTCCTGCTGTCCCTGCTTGACGAGCTGCGCGACGATCGCGTCGGCGCGCGCCTTCGGGATCGGCTTGTTGTTGACGACCGCGACGTTCTGGGCAGCGGCGATCGTCGGCGCGACGGCCACCAATGCGGCGAGGAAAGCGCCGAACACGGTTGCGGCCGTGCGGATACGCGTGGAATTCATGGATGGTCCTTCAGGGCAGCAGGTCTGGGGGTCGAACGAGAGGCAATGGCCGGGACGTCGATCGACGCGAGGTCGTCGCGACGACCGGTCAGGCGCGAATGCCGGGGGACGCGGCGGTGACGGATGCGGCTTCGTCGGGCGTCATGGCTTCGATCGCGAGCGCGTGGATGTCGTGGCGCATCAGATCGGACAGCGCATCATACACGAGGCGATGTCGCGCGACCCGTCCGAGACCGTTGAAGCGAGGCGACACGACGCGCAAATTGTAATGACCGCCCCCGCTCGCCGCGCCCGCGTGTCCGGCATGCCGCGCGCTGTCGTCGACGACGGCGACGTCGGTCGGTGCGAGCGCCGCGCGGAGGCGTTCCTCGATGACGGTCGCCGTACTCATCGCGCCGCCTCGTCGGATGCGAGGATCTCCGGCTTCAACGCCGCCCCGACGTCGTTCGGCGACGCCGGGTCGGCCGCGGCCCGGTCGAGATGGCGCGAGATCAGCAGGCCCTGGACGACCGCGAACAGCAGCGTCAACGCCGTCAGTCCGAACGACTTGAACGTGACCCAGGTGGTCCGCGAGAAGTTGAACGCGACGAACAGGTTCAGCGCGCCGAGCGCGACGAAGAAGACGATCCACGACTGGTTCATGCGGTTCCAGACGGCCGTCGGCAACTCGACGCCGCCCGGCTCCATCAACGCGCGGATCAGGTTCTTCCGGAAGAACGCGACGCCGATCCAGAGCGCCGCGGCGAACAGCCAGTAGAGCACCGTCACCTTCCACTTGATGAACGCGTCGCTGTGGAAGTAGATGCTCGCGCCGCCGAAGACGACCAGGATCGCGAAGCTCAGCCACTGGACGACGCCGATCTTGCGACGCGTCGCGAGCGACCACGCGATCTGAATGGTGAAGGCGACGATCGCGACGCCGATCGCGAGCAGGATCGACGCCTGGTCGGGCGGGATCGCGCCGTCGCGGGTGACCCCGCCGAGCAGCAGCGCCGCGTAGCGCTGCGCGGTCTCGGGAAACTGCTCGCCCGCGAGATAGACGACGAAAAACAGCAGCAGCGAGAAGAAGTCCGAGACGAACTTCATGCGGGCGATCGACGGGTGAGCGATCGATTGGCCAGCGCGACGACGTCCATGGTCACTTCGGGTCGAAGCGCAGCGACGCGGAGTTGATGCAGTAACGCAACCCGGTCGGCGGCGGCCCGTCGGGGAACACGTGTCCGAGGTGCGCGTCGCAGACGTTGCAGATCACCTCGGTCCGCCGCATCCCGTGGCTGGTGTCGGTGATCTCGCGGACATTGGCCGGGTCGAGCGCCTTGAAGTAGCTCGGCCAGCCGCAGCCCGAGTCGAACTTCGTGTCGGACTCGAAGAGCGGCGTGCCGCAGCACACGCACGTGTAGATGCCGTGCGCGTGATGGTCGTTGTATTCACCGGTGAACGGCCGCTCGGTCGCGGCGTGCCGCGTGACCTGGTACTGCATCGGCGTCAGCTGCTTCTTCCACTCGCTGTCGTCCTTTTGCACCTTGTTGTGCACTTCTTCCATGGCGTTTTCCTTCCGGGTTGAAAGTCGCGTCACGACGAGCAACTCACCTCGAGCGTGCTCGCCCAGGTCGGCGGCAGGTCCGCATAGCGATCGAATGCCGGCTGGTCGTCGAACGGCGTTTCGAGCACGCGGCGCAGTCGCTCGATCTCGCCGAAGTCGCCCGCGCGCGCCGCGACGATGGCCGCCTCGGCCAGATGATTGCGAAGGACGTATCTGGGGTTCACCGCGCGCATCGCAACATGCCGCGCGCCGGGATCCCGCGACTCCTGCGCGAGCCGCGCCCGGTAGTCGACCGCCCACCGATCGAATCGTTCGCGATCGACGAAGAGGTCGCGGACCGGCTCGTCGGTGTCGCGGTCGAATGCGCAGAGCCGCCGGAAGAACAGCGTGTAGTCGGTGCGCGTCTCGTGCAGCAGCGTGAACAGCGCGTCGATCAGCGCCTGATCGGCCGGCAGCCGTTCGGCGAGGCCGAGCTTGGCATGCAGCGCGGCCTCCATCGCATCGCCGAAGACCGTCTTGAACGGCTCGACGGCGGCCTCGGCCTCGTCGACGTCTTCGATCAGCGGCATCAGGGCCTCCGCGAGGCAGTAGCAGTTCCAGCGCGCGACGGCGGGTTGGCGCGCGTACGCGTAGCGACCCTGCTGGTCCGTGTGGTTGCAGATGTGGTTCGCGTCGAACCCGTCGAGGAAGCCGAACGGTCCGTAGTCGAGCGTGAGCCCGAGGATGCTCATGTTGTCGGTGTTCATCACGCCGTGGCAGAAGCCGACCGACTGCCACTGGACGAGCAGGCGCGCGGTCCGCGCGGTAACGGCGGCGAGCAGCGCCTGGTACGGGTTCGGCGCGTCGCGCGCGTCCGGATAGAAGCCGTCGATGACGTAGTCGGCAAGCCGCTTCAACTCGTCGACGCGGTTGGCGGCGGCCCAGTGCTCGAACGACCCGAAGCGGACGAACGACGGGGCGATCCGCAGGACGACCGCGGCCGTCTCGACGGTCTCGCGGACCACCGGGCGGTCGGACCCGACGATCGACAGCGCGCGCGTCGTCGGGATGCCGAGTCCGTGCATCGCCTCGGAGCACAGGAACTCGCGGATCGACGAGCGGAGCACCGCGCGACCGTCGCCCATCCGCGAGTACGGCGTGGCGCCGGCGCCCTTCAACTGCAGCTCGAGCAGGCCGTCCGCCGTCTCGACGCCGCCGAGCAGGTGCGCCCGCCCGTCGCCGAGCTGCCCGGCCCAGACGCCGAACTGGTGGCCGGAATACACCGCGGCCATCGGCGCAGCGCCGGCCGGCACCCGATTGCCGGCGAGCACCGCGAGCGCGTCCGGCGACCGCAACGCGTCGACCGGGATTCCGAGCAGCGACGCGGCCGGCGCGCTGGCCGCGACGAAGTACGGTGACGGGATGCCGCTCGGCGCGAGCCGGGTGCCGAACGCCGCCGGCAGCGACGCGAAATCGTTCCGCCAGCGAAGGCGATCGAAGGGGTTCGACCGATCGGAGTCGGGCGGATCGGCGGGCGCCGCGATGGGCGCGGCCGGCAGGGCGAGAGAACTGGGCATCGGACGATTCTAAGGGTTCGCCCGTCTGCACCCGGCTCGCCGATGCACCGATCATCACGTCGGCGCATCACGCCGTGGCTTCGGGTTCGTCGTTCGAACGCGTCGTCCACCGTCCGCGCTGCAGCATCGAATTGCGTTGACGCGACGCAAAAGCGAATTCGACAATGCGCGTCCGTTTCGGCCGGGGCCACGAGGCACCGGCTCGGCCGGCAGCCCGTGGTGCGTCGCGACAAGACGAAGTCAACCGGAGCCGTCCATGCAAGGTCTGATGATGGGCACGCCGCTGCTCATCTCCACGCTCATCGAGCACGCCGGTCGCCATCACGGCGATACCGAGATCGTTTCGCGCCGCGTCGAAGGCGACCTCCACCGGACCACGTGGGGCGAGGTGCAGCGGCGCGCGAAGCGGATGGCCAACGCGCTGATCGCGATGGACGTGAAGCCCGGCGACCGCGTGGCGACGATCGCGTGGAACGGCTACCGACACCTCGAGCTGTACTACGCGGTCTCCGGCATCGGGGCCGTGTTGCACACGATCAATCCGCGGCTGCATCCGGACCAGGTCGCCTGGATCGTCAACCACGCCGAGGACCGGCACGTCTTCTTCGATTCGACGTTCGTGCCGATCTTCCAGGCCGTCGCGGGCCGCTGCCCGACCGTGCAGAGCTGGATCCAGTTGACCGATCGCGAGCGCATGACGTCCGACGCCGCAGGGCAGCCGCTCTGCTACGAGGAGCTCTGCGCCGGCGCCTCCGACCGATTCGCCTGGCCGACTTTCGACGAGAACACGGCGTCGTCGCTCTGCTACACGTCGGGGACGACCGGCAACCCGAAGGGCGTCCTCTACTCGCATCGCTCGAGCGTGCTGCACGCGTTCGGCGCCGCGATGCCCGACGCGATGGGCGTCTCGGCGAGCGACTGCGTGCTGCCGGTCGTGCCGATGTTCCACGTCAACGCGTGGGGCCTGCCGTACACGACGGCACTGGTCGGCTGCAAGACGGTGTTCCCGGGTCCGGCGCTCGACGGCAAGTCGCTCTACGCGTTGTTCGAGGACGAAGGGGTCACGTTCTCGGCTGGCGTGCCGACCGTGTGGCTCGGCCTGATCAACCACATGAAGCAGAACGGGCTCCGGTTCTCGTCGTTCAAGCGGACCATCATCGGCGGTTCGGCATGCCCGCCGGCGATGATCCGCACGCTCAACGACGACTTCGACGTCGAGGTCGTCCACGCGTGGGGCATGAGCGAGATGTCGCCGCTCGGGACGACCTGCAAGCTCGCGAACAAGCACCTGGCGCTGCCGCACGACCAGCAGCTGCGCATCCTCGAGAAGCAGGGGCACGTGATCTACGGCGTCGACATGAAGATCGTCGACCCCGACGGCAACGACCTGCCGTGGGACGGCGTCGCGTTCGGCGACCTGCTGGTCCGCGGGCCGTGGGTGGTCCGCGAGTATTTCAGGGGCGAAGGGGGCGACCCGCTCGTCGTCGATGCCGATGGCGTCTCGTGGTTCCCGACCGGCGACGTCGGCACGATCGACGCGGACGGCTACCTGCAGATCACCGACCGCAGCAAGGACGTGATCAAGTCCGGGGGCGAGTGGATCGGCTCGATCGACCTCGAGAACATCGCGATGTCGCATCCCGACGTCGCGATGGCCGCGGTGATCGCCGTGCCGCATCCGAAGTGGGACGAACGTCCGCTGCTGGTCGTGGTCCGGAAGCCCGATGCCGCGGTGGACAAGGCCGGCCTGCTGTCGTTCTACGATGGAAAGATCGCCAAGTGGTGGACACCCGACGACGTCGTCTTCGTCGACGCCATCCCGCTCGGCGCGACCGGCAAGATGCTGAAGACGAAGCTGCGCGACGCGTACCGCGACTACCGGCTGCCGACGGCGTGAAGACCGCACACCGGCGTTGGGGTATCTCCTAGATGCCCTGCCGGGCCCGACTTCAGTAGACTGCGGCGGCTCGATCCAAGCCACCGCAAAGATCGAAAAGCAGCCGAACGAGCTGCGGAACGAAATCACTTCGCGGGCCGGCATCGCGCCCCAGAGACGGCATCGACCGGATGGAGACCACATGAATCGCAATTTCCGCGCGCTCGTCGGCAGCAGCGCGCTCGCCTCGTTGCTCGCGGTGTCCGCGGCCGTCGTTCCGGCGACGGTATCGGCCGAGGTCGTCAAGATCGGCTTCATCGACCCGCTGTCGGGCATCCTCGGCAACGTCGGGCAGAACCAGCTGAAGGAGCTGCAGTTCCTGGTCGAGAAGCTGAACGCGCGGAAGGCGGCCGGTCCCGACATCACGTTCGAGGTGGTGTCGTTCGACAACAAGGCCAGCCCGCAGGAAAGCCTGAACGCGCTCAAGGCCGCGCAGGACCAGGGCATCCGCTACGTCACGCAAGGGAACGGCTCGGGCGCCGCGGGCGCCATCATCGACGCGATCAACAAGTTCAACGAACGCAATCCCGAGAAGTCGATGCTGTTCCTGAACTACGCGGCGGTCGACCCCGACCTCACGAACAGCAAGTGCAGCTTCTATCACTTCCGCTTCGACGCCGACACGTCGATGAAGATGGAGGGCCTGACGACCTACATGGCGAAGGACCCGAAGATCAAGAAGGTGTACCTGATGAACCAGAACTACGCGCACGGCGTGCAGGTCGCGAAGTACGCGAAGGAACTGCTCGCCCGGAAGCGCCCGGACGTCCAGGTGGTCGGCGAGGACCTGACGCCTCTCGCGCAGACGAAGGACTTCGCACCGTACATCGCGAAGATCAAGGCGGCGGGCGCCGATACCGTCATCACCGGCAACTGGGGCGCCGACCTCACGCTGCTGATCAAGGCGGCGAAGGAGGCCGGCCTCGACACGACCTTCTATACCTATTACGCCGGCGTCACCGGGACGCCGACGGTGATGGGTTCGTCGGGCGAGGGCAAGGTGAAGATGATCTCCTACTGGCATCCCAACGTGGAGCAGAACACGTTCGAGCCGCTCTACGTCGAGTTCAAGAAGCGGTACAACGACGAGCTCTACGTCAGTGCGCTCTGGACCGCGACGCAGATGCTGGCCGACTCGATCAAGAAGGCGAAGTCGACCGACCCGACCAAGGTCGCGTTCGCGATGGAAGGGATGGAGGAGAAGGGCGCCGGTGCGGGCGACGTCGTGATGCGGAAGTCGGACCACCAGTTGCAGATGACGCTCTACATCTCGACCTGGACCAAGGCCGGGGGCAAGCTCAAGTACGACATCGAGAACACCGGCTACACGTTCAAGACCGACGTCGTCCTCGATCCGTACGTGTCGTCGACGCCGACCTCGTGCCAGATGAAGCGGCCGGCGGTCACCTGACTCCCTCCCCCTCCGGGGGAGGGCCGGGGAGGGGGCGAGGCCGCGGGCGGTTAGGCTCGCCGTAGACGC